>JAHIHJ010000346.1 GCA_018899795.1 Methanobacteriota archaeon | reverse complement strand
CCCATGAGTCCAGGGGTTCAACGTTCACTGAATAGCCCCGGCATGCGTATGTATCATACCTGTAATTGGATTCGATATACTGGTTGAGGGCGTGCCGCGTCCGTGCGCGGGCGCGGTTGCGCGTGAATTCCTCAGGGTTGTCCTCTGAGTAATAGGCGCTGTTGTTGTCAGGGATGATGACCGGGGTTTCCCCAAGCTGCTTGACAGCGTCCATACCTGCATAGTTTATGGCGCGGGCAAGGTCTGCTTTCGCGTACGTGAGCGCGGTGTCAGGGGCTGATATTTCGACAGGCTTTGACATGGCTGTTGCCATGCGCACATCCATGCGGACGAGGTTGATGGATGCGATCACGGTGACAAGCAAGAGGAATACGCCAATGACGGCGAGCGGAACTTTTGCGGTGTCGTTGTGAAAGAATGATGTTTTTACCATACCCTTCTCCTGTGAATGTGGCAAAAGTAGTGAAGCTATTTAAATTTTTCAGTTTGGTTCCGTACAAAAATGTGACCGGATCACATCAGCAATAGCTATTTTTATATAGATTGATAAATAGTGAGTATCTGATAGCAAGGGGTAAACGATGGAACAAATAATCGAGGTCAAGTCACTGTCAAAAAGCTACGGAGACTTCACCGCTCTTTTTGATGTGTCACTTGACATCGAAAAAGGAACAATATTCGGTCTTCTTGGTCCCAACGGGGCTGGTAAATCCACGCTGATAAGGGTGCTTTCATGCCAGTCAAGACCTACTTCAGGGCATGCATTCATTGCAGGACTGGATGTGGTCTCCCAAAAAAAAGATGTTCTTTCGATAATCGGAGTGGTTCCGCAGGAGAACAGCTTCTACGACGATCTGACCGTAAATGAAAATCTCACGTATTTCGGTTCATTATACCGCGTACCAGGTCACGAAATAAAAGAACGGAGCCGCAATATCCTTTCGATGCTCAAGCTTGATGAGAAGACAAATAATAGAGGCGGCACGCTGTCCGGGGGCATGAAGACGCGCCTGAACATCGCATGCGCGCTGGTGCATAAACCACGCGTGCTTATCCTGGATGAACCCTCGGTCGGACTTGACCCGGTATCCCGGCAGGCGCTGTGGGACACGATAAGGGAAGTGAACCGTGAGGGCACAACGATACTCATCACAACTCATTACATGCAGGAGGCTGACGCACTGTGTGACAGGATACTGATAATGAACCGTGGAAAGATCGTTGTGGAGGGAAAACCAGGGGAACTTAAAGAAGCTGCTGGTGAAAAAGTGCTACAGATAACAAGCAGTCCGGGGAACTACGGGATAATAAAAAGCAGTTTAGAGCACATTCAGGCGATACGGTCGTGCAGCATTGGTGAGACAGGATTGAAAATAACACTGGGCGAAGAACTGCCAGTACATGAGATATTTGATGTTTTTGAATCGAACGGCGAAAAAATAAATAGCGTTGAATCTTCAAGTCCAAGCCTTGAGGACGTGTTCATACATGCGGCAGGGGAGGCATGGCATTGAGCTTCTCTGTTGTCAAAAAAGACCTGAAGGTGTATATCCGCCACAGGAAGACGCTGATGCTGATATTTATCGCCCCGGTACTGATCATGGTATTGATAGGGTCTGTCTTTTCAGGCGCCTCAGAAGGCGGTGTCAGGGACGTGAAACTGGGCGTCGGCGGGGGGTCGGAACAGGGGAAGAAGATAATCGAGGAACTCAAAAGTAGCAAGATGTTCATAATAATTGATGAGAACACTACCGACCCTGCTGTCATAGAGGAAGGGGTCAGGAAAGGAAGATACAGCGCAGGCATCTTCATACCAGAAGATGAAACGCAGTCCTTGAAGCTATTTCTTGATAATTCAAGGGTCCAGATAGCTCCGGTCATTTTAACAGCATTCGTTTCAACTACCGAGAAGATGTCCTATGAACTCACGTTCGGTTTCATAAGCAAACTCTGGAAAAATCTGAAACAGATGGAGGAAGAACTGAAACCATTGAAGGAAGGCGTCGTAATGATTAACAGAAGCATCGTTGGTCTTAACAGCGATACAAAGAAAGCGCTTTCCTCGATGGATGAGATCGACGTTGAAAGCCTCAACGGGTCTATCAGCAGGATGAAAAATTCGCTGGGACAGATGAGAACAGACCTCCTGCAAAGCGCAGAAGATATTAATGCAACGAGACAGGAGCTTCGCGATCTGGACGGGAACGTGAGTTCTATCCAGAACGATACCGCGGAATTAAGGGACGACCTTAAGCTGGTGGTCGATAATATCGATGCGGCTGATGCTTCAATGCAGGATGTCCAGACCCAGCTGCACCTCACATATAATCTTACATGCAGCTTCGACCCGTCGATCCAGCAGTGCGTATCTATGGCGCTTGCTATCAGGCAGTTGCGTGACACCAGGGCTCTCATGCTTGAGAGGACAGGACGTATCAGGGCGCTGCATAATAACCTTGTGACAATTTCCCAGAAAAGCGCAGAACTGCATGAAAAACTGGAAAAGACAGATATAAAACTCCAGAAAATGCAGGAATCGATAAGCAATTACACTTCTGAGTTGTCAAACATAAATGAGAACATAACCAGCATGGAATCTGCCGTTATCTCCCTGAAGAACGTCAAAAACCAGTCTGCTGTGGTTTCTTCAAACATGGAAAAACTTGCCGCTGAGATGATTAACAGTTCCTCTGCACTGACATCCGACATCGACAGGACAGGTCTTTTCATTGGAGAAGTGATCGCAAGGTCTCCCGCAGTTATAGCCGCCCCTATCAAGCTTGACAGGGAACCGGTGTTCAAGGGGAGGTCTTATCTTGATTTCCTGATGCCCGGGATCATCTCTATCGTTCTGATGTTCATTTCGTTCCTCCTGGCGTCCATTACCATTGTGCAGGAGAGGTCTAAGAAGACGCTGATACGGACGCTCCTGACCCCACTCTCTCTTGGAATGTTCCTTTTTGAAAAAACAGCTGCTCTGATCATTATCTCATTTTTGCAGGGGATCATACTTATCGTCGTTGCTTTTGTGTTCTACGGCATTTTGATCCCAACGGACCAACTGGCTTCGCTGTTCCTGGTCATCCTCGTTTATGCCGCGGCATTTATCGGTATCGGGATGGCGCTAGCTACGCTTGCGGAATCCGAGAATACAGCTATGCTGTTGACGCTTGTTCTTAGCATCCCCATGCTCTTCCTTTCAGGGGTTTTCTTCCCCTTTGAGACAATGCCTGAATTGATGATACTGCTTGGGAACGCCCTTCCAATCACAATGGGCATAAGGGCGCTTGAGACCGTGCTGATATACCAGAAAGGATTTGAGGCTTTTTCGATCTACCTGGTACCGCTTCTGGCGTACGGGCTTGCCGGAATGGGGACTGCGTATATACTGCTGAGAAAGGAAATTGTGGATTAACCTGACATTTTCACGATCAGTGCAGCTATAGTCCGAATATTATGTATCGTAAGTGATTATAGAAAATAACAAACCGCAGATAAAGGCGCCAGGATAAATTTTTACCTTTTTATCAGGTGTTCAAGACCCATTCCTTTTAAAACATCCATCATATCCTCTTTGGTCGGGACGGGCATTGCAAGAGAAGATAATTCGGGTTTGGAAGATTCTGATGCTTGTTCAACATATTCCTTATGAACATATACACCACGTTTTTTGTGAAGTTCACGGATATTAACATTTTCTGGGATACTGATTTTTATCAGGTTCTTATCAACTTCTACTACATCCATTACCATTCCAGCAATTGCACCATACGTTTCTGCTAGATTCAGAATCATCAAAGGTAGGTCTTCAGTCTGGTATTGCATCTGGGAATCTTTCACGAAACGAGAGTATATATCGTCACATACTCTTATTCTTTTTACATTTTTCCAGTCAATTTTAGGAGTAATTGAAGTTTTACTGACTGTCATTATTAATAGCAGGTGGAACTATCTTTGACCAGATGTCACTTCCCTGTACCTCTTCCAATGAACCAAAGTTGCGGACATTTTCGTCTATAGATGACTATTCTTAAGCCTAAGATTTAGTTACCTTTTTTGTTTTCACTGCTTTCTTTGATGCTTTCTTTATCTTTTGTACTTTAATTGATTTCTTGGGTTTAGCTGTCTTCTTTGCCATAGATTTCCTCACATTCAATTATTACTGCGAGATTTATATATGTATGTCAAAAATATACAGATTGTCGAAAAGATTAGCGATGGTATAAGAGCGAAGCCAATATTGACTCAACTTCATCAAAATTGAATCTATATAAAGTATTTTGGAATTATTTCATCAATGTTTTGTCATTCCAGTACGTTGCCATTCCTTAACGATTAATTTTGGTTATTTTTATCAGTATTTAATTATAATTAGATAAGAAATCAATAAAATGATGCTCATCATGCTGAAAAATCAGTAAAACTATTAAATTTTAATGTAATTAAAAAAATTCCGTATTAGTTAGTTGTTCCGTTTTTTTCATGCCATGCCAAGAGACGCAGAGTGGTATAAGTATCAGATACAAAAGCATTATCTATCCCCGCACCCATGAAAAACCCCATGACCACTCAACCAATAGTCCGCCTTGACCACATCTCATTCATAAGGGACCATAATGTCATACTCCATGATATATCCGTGTTGATAGATAAGGGGCAGCACTGGGCAATTATTGGACCCAACGGCTCTGGAAAGACAAGCCTGATAAGCATAATCAATGGATATCACCATCCTTCAGAAGGAACTGCTCAGGTGCTGGGGCGCAGGTTCGGAAAAACAGACCTGAGGGAGCTGCGAAAGCATATCGGGGAAGCCAGTTCCGAGATAAAGAATATGCTGCAGACAGAGGACAAAGTGAAAGCAAGAATGCTGCTGGAATTTTTCGGATTATCTGAAAAGGAGGACAGACCTTTCAATATCCTTTCAAGCGGAGAACAGCAGAAGACGCTTCTTGCCAGGGCGCTTATGCCTGAACCTGAACTGCTGGTCCTTGATGAACCATGCGCCGGGCTTGATATGAGTGCAAGGGAAGAACTGCTGGACGCCATCCAGAAGATGTGCGATGCTCCAGGGGGTCCGACCCTGATACTTGTCACCCACCATATCGAGGAGATAATACCGGCTGTTACCCACGCGCTTGCGCTGCGGCAGGGAAGGGTGGTGGCGCAGGGAGATAAAAATGACGTCCTTACAGGAGAGGTGCTCTCCCGGACATTTGACCTGTCCATTGAGGTGCAGGAGAGGTACGGAAGGTTGTGGCCTGTAGTATTGAAAAATTGAAATGAAGTTGTTAATTTTTCATACCACACCCACTCGAAACCCAAAATTTTATCATATCACAAAATATTACCCTTCCCTTATGGCATGGTTCAATGTCGATATTTACAGTAAGTGCGTCGAGGTAGACCTGCACGATTATTCCCACAGGACTGCGATCGCAGTTTCCCGCGAGAAGATAAAAGAATCTTATGAGCATGGGTTCAAATACATAAGGCTGATACACGGCGCGGCAGATATCAGGAAAAAAGATGGGGGCAGTATCAAATTCGCCCTTCATGCTATTTTAAAGAGGGGGGAGCTTGACGGGTGGGTGGATAAGAACTCAAATAACCACAGGTTCGATGGAGGCTCGCTGCTCCTTGCGCTTCGTCCTAATCCTGCCCCTGCGGATGGGGATTGGAAAGAAATGCCTGTGTATGAATACAGATGACGAAATCTAAAGAAAAGCTATTTTAACACTCCCGATAATGAAAGGTATGATGAGCCAGCCCGTAGTTTCAGTGATAATCCCCTGCATGAACGAGGAAAAAACGATAGGCAGATGCATCCAGAAAGCCAGGTCAACTCTGGAAAAAAATGGTCTTGAGGGGGAGATAATCGTATCTGACAATTCAACCGACAATTCCAGGGAAATAGCGGGACAGATGGGGGCAAAGGTCGTTACTCCCCTGAATAAAGGGTACGGCAACGCCTATATGCAAGGAATAAGATATGCCCGGGGCAAATATTTACTATTTACTGATGCCGATGATACCTATGACCTGTGCGAGATGCAAAAGCTCCTGGAACCCCTGATAGAAGGGAAGGCGGATTTTGTCATGGGCACGCGGCTTAAGGGTGATATCAAGAAAGGAGCAATGCCCCGGCTGCACAGGTATATCGGGAATCCCATATTGACAGGGATCCTGAACTTACTCTTTAAAACGCATTTTAGCGATGCCCACTGCGGATTAAGGGCGATAGCCCGGGAATCATATTTAAAGCTTGATATGAAAAGCGAGGGGATGGAATATGCAAGCGAGATGATAATCGAAGCAGCAAGGAAAAAGGTGCGAATGACAGAGGTCCCTGTAACATATTACCCGAGGCTTACACCATCAAAACTGCACTCATGGGGCGACGGATGGCGCCACCTGAGGTTCATGATGCTCTATAACCCCACGCCATTCCTGTTCATACCCGGTCTTTTTGTCTTTTGTCTTGGTGTATTCATGACAGCAGCACTTATCATGAGGGGGAATGTGGAAACCACCAGTTTGCATTCTTTCATCCTGGGCAGTATGCTTGCTATAATTGGGGTGCAGATGCTGGCGACCGGAGGTTACATGAAAATATACGGCATTATTCACAACAAGATAGACAGGACAGGAATTACAGCTCAAATGCTGGATTACCATTCTCTTGAGGTGGGGCTGCTTCTGGGTATTATATTATTCGCCGGCGGCATAATCTCAGGCGCGGGTGTTATCTATAAATGGGTATCCTCTGGTTACGGTTCTCTCTCGGAAGTGGGAAATGCAGTGATCGCAATGGTGCTTGCGGCGGTGGGTATACAGATAATATTCTCTTCACTCATAATCAGTATATTTTTGCTGGATAAAAAGGATAATCGATGAAGCTAGCTTTCGTATATGATGCCGTTTATCCGTGGGTGAAAGGTGGCGCAGAAAAAAGGATTTTCGAACTTGGAAGACGGATGGCGCAGAAGGGGCACCAGGTGCATGTGTTCGGAATTAAATGGTGGGATGGCGCCGATGTAATGGAATATGAGGGCATGGTGTTGCATGGTGTATGCGGGAAGATGGATCTGTATGTCCAGGGCAGACGATCAATATCTGAAGCCATGATATTCGGGATAAAACTGATGCCTCACCTGGCAAGAGAGAAATTCGATCTGATCGATGTAAGCGTATTCCCATATTTCTCATGTTTCAGCGTTAAACTCATATCCGTCCTGAGGAGAACCCCGTTGATATTCACCTGGCATGAAGTATGGGGAGAATACTGGTATGAATACATGGGAAAGCCCGGTCTTTTCGGGAAGATCGTGGAGATACTGGTCTCGAAACTCACATCCAGATCCATTGCAGTATCAGAAACGACAAAGAAGGGTCTGGGATCGCTCGGGGTCAGCGTGAAGAACGTTTACATAGTGCCTAATGGCATTGACCTGAAAAAGATCGGAAGCATACAGCCATCTGTTCATAAATGCGATATAATATTCATCGGGCGGCTTATCAGGGAGAAAAATGTTGATCTGCTTATCGAGGCTATGGTCCATGTTAAAAGA
Source organism: Methanobacteriota archaeon (assembly GCA_018899795.1). The sequence continues at coordinate 5,214 of JAHIHJ010000346.1, read as the reverse complement.
TCAATGCCTGATGTGAAATGTTACATAATAGGGGATGGGCCTGAGAAAGAACGGCTTGTTGGGCTTGCTTCCGGGAAAGCGCTTTCTGATAATATCAGGTTCACTGGATTTATGGGAACTGATGAGGTAATAGCAAGGTTGAAGTCCTGTAAGGCGCTGGTGCTGCCCTCGGTCAGGGAAGGGTTCGGGATGGTGGTCATCGAATCTTTTGCATGCGGTCTCCCGGTCATAACTGTGCTCCACCCGCGTAACGCAGCCTCGGAACTTGTTGATGAACATACCGGTCTTTTGATAAAACCGGATGTATTCGAACTCGCAGAAGCGATACGCCTGCTGATCAGTGATACTTCTCTTCGCGAAGAAAAATCCATCTCCGCTTTGAACAGGTCTAAGGATTATGACTGGGACAGGATAGTCAGGAAACTAATGGTTATTTATGAAGAAGCTCTCTAAGTATGAATATGAGAATTTTTATTGTTTTCTGGTTTGAAAATCCACAGAAAGCACAGAGGATACTTTGAAGATCGCGATATTCCACGATTACATAGGAACGATCGGCGGTGCCGATAAATTGATACTGACCCTTGCCCGTGACCTCAAAGCAGATGTTATTACAACGGATGTGGATTTCAATACGGTCAGTATGATGGGATTTGAAGACGTGAATATCATAAGCCTTGGAAAGACTATAAAGATCGCGCCGCTCAAACAGATATCTGCATCTTTGAGGTTTATGCTTTGCGATTTTTCAAAAAAGTATGATTTTTTTATATTTTCCAACAACTGGGCGCATCTTGCAGCCGGGAAACATAAGCCGAACTTATTATATTGCCAGTCCACTCCTGTAAGGGTCTTTTATGACCTGTATGATGTTTATCTAAGGCAGCAATCGTTTTTTTCTTCCCTGCTGTTCAGGATATGGGTGGCGGTGCACAGGAAATTTTATGAGCACTACATGAAGCATGTCTGCGTTATAATTGCCAATTCCATAAGCGTGCAGGAACGGGTAAAAAAATACCTGGACAGAAGTTCAAAAGTGGTCTATCCTCCGGTCGATATATCCAGGTTCAGATTTGAGGAGTTCGGGGATTTCTGGTTGTCTGTGAACAGGTTGTATCCCGAAAAACGCATCGAATTGCAGATCGAAGCTTTCAGGCAGCTTCCTGAGGAAAAATTGCTTATTATAGGGGGATGTGCCAGGGCTGATCGATCTTCCGAGTATGCCAGCGATCTTTTGAAAAGATTCCCCAAAAATGTTTTGTTACTTGGCAATGTACCTGAGGATGAACTTATTCTGCTTTATGCCAGGTGCAAAGCTTTTATTATTACGTCCATGGAAGAGCCTTTCGGGATGGCGCCAGTTGAAGCCATGGCTTCAGGGAAGGCTGTCGTGGGGATGAGGGAGGGGGGATGTCTGGAGACAGTTATTGATGGTTCAACAGGTTTTTTAGTTGGACCTCAGGTCAAGGATATAGTAAATGCAATAAAATCAATATCAATGGACCCTTCCAGATTTAAGGAAAAATGCATTGAACAGGCAAGTAAGTTCAGTGTAGATATTTTTCTTAAAAAGATGAGAAAAGAGATCAATGAGACAAATTTAAATAATACTTCAGGGAATTATTAAACAGGATATTAAATAGGAAAAGCAGGATATATGAAAAACATTGACGGTGTCGTAATTAAAAACCTGAAAGTCATCCCTGATGAGCGGGGCTGGCTCATGGAGATCCTGAGGTGCGATGATGAGGTGTTCAAACAGTTCGGGCAGGTCTATTTGTCCACGGCATACCCTGGCGTGGTGAAAGGCTGGCATTATCATAAGAAGCAGACGGATAATTTCACATGCATCCGGGGGATGATGAAAGTAGTTTTATATGATGCGCGGAAGGATTCACCTACCCATAAAACCATCATCGAACTGTTCGTGGGCGAGAAAAACCCGATCCTGATCAGCGTACCTCCAGGCGTGTACCATGGATTTAAAGGGATAGGAACTGAGACCGCGTATTTCTTAAGCATCCCGACACTGCCGTATAATTATAAAGAGCCTGATGAATACCGTCTTCCTCCTGATACAAAGGATATCCCTTATGACTGGGGGCTTGCGCCCGGATTGAAGCATGGATAAATAAAAGAGGTCAGGACATTGAACATTCTCGTAACCGGCGGGTTGGGTTTTATCGGGAGCAACTTTATACGGCATATGCTGGAAAAATATAATGATCACAGGGTGATCAATCTTGATATGCAGACCTATGCCGGGAATCCGGATAACCTTAAGGATGTCGAAAAAAACCCGAATTATTCGTATGTGAAAGGGGACATCTGCGACCCTACGGTCGTTGACAAAGTTATGCAAAAGGTTGATAATGTTGTTCATTTTGCAGCAGAGAGCCACGTGGACCGCTCCATTGAAGACGCTTCGGCGTTCGTCAGGACGAACGTCCTGGGTACTTTTACGCTTCTTGAAAGCGCGCGCAAATATAAGGTCAGCAGGTTTATCCACATTTCCACTGATGAGGTATATGGCAGCAGGGAAAGAGGTTCTTTTAGAGAAAAAGACAGACTCACGCCTTCAAGTCCTTATTCTTCCAGCAAAGCAAGCTCAGACCTGCTTGCGCAGTCGTATTATTTAACGCATAAATTGCCAGTTATCATAACACGATGCACCAATAACTACGGACCATACCAGTATCCTGAAAAACTCATACCCCTTTTTATCACGAACCTGCTTGAAAACAAAAAAGTACCGGTATATGGAACTGGAAAGAACGTGCGAGACTGGATATATGTGCTTGACCACTGCAAAGCTGTGGATTTTGTGCTTCATAATGGCATTCCTGGCGAGATATACAACATCGGGGGCGGGGCTGAGAGGTCAAATATCGATATAACGAAAAAGATCATCAAGAGCCTGGACGCGGATGAGTCCATGATAGAGTATGTAAAGGATCGCCCGGGTCATGATTTCAGGTATTCCCTTAATTGTACGAAACTGCTCAAACTGGGCTGGGTGCCGGAGCACGGATTCAATGAGGCGCTTGAAAGCACGGTTCGATGGTATGTTGAGAACCGATGGTGGTGGGAAAAATTAAAACACTGATATTCGGGGCAGGAGGGATGCTCGGTACTGAGTTGTGCACGGTCTTTCCTGATGCTGTGAAGTTAAAACACAGGGATCTTGATATCAGGGACAGGGAGAAGGTCATTGAAACAATAGAGATAAATGAACCTGATGTTGTGATAAATGCCGCGGCTTACACTGCTGTTGACGACTGCGAGGATAACCGGGAACTGGCAAATGATGTTAACGGCGCTGCGCCAGGGTATATGGCTGAAGGTTGCAGGCGCGCTGGCGCGGTACTTGTTCATTACAGCACGGATTATATTTTTGACGGCTCTAAGAAGGAATATGTTGAATCCGACATCCCCGATCCCATAAATGCCTATGGAAGCTCCAAGCTCGCGGGTGAGATGAATATTATTAAAAATATGGATGATTACAGGATAGTAAGGACTTCGTGGCTCTATGGAGCCCACGGCAGGAATTTCGTGGATACGATGCTCATGTTATCGGGTAAGATGGATAAAGTGAAAGTGGTAAATGACCAGTTCGGAAAGCCTACATACGCTGTTGACCTTGCCCGGAAGACAAAAGAGCTTATTGGCTTGCCGGAAGGAGTATATCACATCACGAACGAGGGCGTATGCTCTTGGTACGAGTTCGCATCAGCTATAATAAAGAACGCAGTACCGTGCACAAGCGATGAGTTCCCGAGGAAAGCCAGGCGTCCGAAATACTCGGTTCTTGTCAATACGAAAACAACTCCTATGCGCCACTGGAGAGATGCTCTGGTTGAGTATTTAAATAAACGAAAAGCCATGGTGAGAACATGAAAGGCATAATACTCGCCGGAGGCACAGGTTCGCGCCTGTATCCATTGACAAAAGTCACGAACAAGCATCTGCTTCCGGTCTATGACAAACCCATGATATACTACCCTCTGCAGACGCTGATAGATGCGGGGATAAAGGATATTATGATAGTGTCCGGGCGCGGTCACGCCGGGCATTTCCTTGAGCTTCTTGGTTCAGGTGCCGATCTTGGGGTGCATCTCACGTTCGAGATACAGGAAAAAGCAGGAGGCATCGCTGAGGCTCTCGGGCTTGCGGATGATTTTGCTGATAACGGGGCTGTGACGGTGATACTGGGGGATAATATTTTCCAGGATAATGTCCGTAACGCGGTTGAGACATTTAAACACGGAGCCAGGATATTCCTGAAAGAAGTCCCTGATGCTGGAAGGTTCGGGGTGGCAGAGATAAAGGGTAAGTCGATCATTTCCATCGAAGAGAAGCCTGCTGCGCCTAAATCTGATCTTGCGGTCACGGGGCTTTATATCTATGATGCCAGGGTATTTGAGATAATTCGCACCCTCAAGCCCTCTGGAAGGGGTGAGCTTGAGATAACGGATGTGAATAATGAGTATATCCGCCTGGGCGAGATGGATTTTTCGCAGTTGAAGGGTTACTGGAGCGATGCCGGGACTTTTGAATCGCTGTTCAGGGCGAGTGAAATGGTGAGGGATATCAGGGGGACATAGATCCCTGATATCGAAGCTTAGCTCTATATCTCATATCTTACCATTGCAAAGCTCTTAAAAACGGTCAATTGACGACTTTATTTACAGCGCCGGGGTTGCGACCCCGGACCCCGGGGACGCGCCGCCGATGGCGGGATCCAGCAGGATAAACCGGATGCTGTTAAAGGTCTCTCCAGGATGCTGGCTGGACATGCTGTCGGGCAAATAAGGTTGAGATAAGGAGATGTGCAGGGCAGGCATGCGCTCTCCAAAGCGCCCAAGGGTCATGATCAAGAGAAAAATAATTTAAAAAGTCTCATTATTTTGGCGAGTACATTTATATACTTACAAGTAATATACTCTAAAGTATATCATGTTTATAGGCAGAGAAAGTGAACTCAAGCTTCTGGAAGAAAGGATCAACAGCAATAAAGCTGAATTTATGTTGATCTTCGGACGCCGCAGGATCGGCAAGACTGAGCTTGTCAAGAAGATAATCGCCCAGCATGGGGGCATCATTTTGATGGGGCGTGAGGAATCAAAGAAACTGCAGCTTGAGCATTGTTCCAGGTTGCTTGCCGAGCATTTCGATGATAAATTCCTTAGAAAACAGAGCTTTACTAATTGG
>JAHIHJ010000345.1 GCA_018899795.1 Methanobacteriota archaeon | reverse complement strand
GATATATGTGACGAACGCGGGTGAAGTTGTCTGGAAGAGAGCAAGAATTGTTATAAAAATTTATGATCAAAATCATATCAGGGTTAAAAAACTGGTAAAGAGAATTAATAATATGAAGGTGGGAACACAGAAATCCATAGAGAGATCATGGCGGATTCCGAAGAGGTTAAAGACCGGAGATTATAATTATACTGTGAGTGCGTATTACAACAGGAAGAAAATTGGTATAGATGCAGGCGAATTCATGGTAATGAAATGAGTTTTGACAGCTTCGCCAAGATATTAATACAACTTTATCTATTTAATCATTGATGGAAAATATCGAGATTGATGCGGCGTTGAAGTTAGATTTTTTTGGAAAAGAGTATTTATTTGAGAGGCTGGACCCTTTTGCTGTTAACATCACAACAGCAACCTCGCACAGCATCGCGGGTCTTTCAGGCAGGTTATCGCTTGAGATGAAAAAGGACTTTTATGACATACCTTATTTAATAAAATTCAAAGATGTTCTCCACATTTCCCAGAAATCCCAGATCAAGTTCTTCCTGAAACTTCCTCTTGTAACAAAACTTTTTCTCAAAAGCAATGAAAAATCAATTGAGGTAGACAGGCATTTCGAGTATCGCAGGAATGCATGGCATGGCCAAGTCAACAGGGGAGCGCTGTGCGTATATGCAGACGCCCAGATCAAATTTGACCTTCCGTTTGAGACGCAGGATGCCCTCGTGCCCCTCAGAATACTCAATAGAGGAGACGCTGCAAGGGAGATAAAAAAAATAGTAATTGACCCTCATAACCTGTCCCTTTATAAAGGAGATAACGGTTTATTCACGAATAAGGTATATATTTATGTGCTATCTTTAGATGAGTTCAATGTGGAATACGGCACCCAGACCACGACAAAAGCCATCAATCCTCATCATTTGATCGACCGGAAAATGTCGGTGACAAGAACAGTGATTACAAGGTTCGATAGATACGGTATTGCCAGGGAGCTTGGATTATGATCGACTTTTACAGCATCTATGCACAATACTCCACAGTGATCAAAGCGATATTGATATTAGTGACTGGTCTCGTCGCCTCCAAGCTTATCTCAAGCGTATCGGGTAATATTGCGACAGCTAAACTCGGAAGCCACATAGGAGGCATTACCAGGAACGTGGTTTTTTATGTGTTGATCCTGGCAACAATAATCTCAGTTCTTGCAGAATTCGACATTAACCTCACAGGTGTGCTTGCAGCGGCAGGAATAATGGGGATAGTGATAGGGTTTGCAGCCCAGACATCGGTTTCCAATATAATTTCAGGTTTTTTCCTTATTGCAGACAAACCTTTTGAGATAGGCGAAGCCATCGAGATAGATGGGCAGGCAGGTTATGTTCTTGACATAGGTCTTCTTTCCACAAGGATAAGGACTTTCGATAACCGGTATATGAGGATACCGAATTCAACAGTGGCGAACACAAGGATAATCAATATATCAAGATACGAGATAAGACGGCTGGATATTCCCGTTGGTATCGCTTACAAGGAAAATATTCAGAAAGCGGTTGAAAAAATTGATTCTGTTTTGAAAAGTAATGAAAATATTCTTATGGAGCCTGAACCCATGATCATTATTACAAAGTTCGGAGAATCCAGCATAGATATTGAGGCAAGGGTATGGATACAGAGAAGTAAATTGTTCGATGTAAGATCAGAACTGATAATGGGGATAAAGGCTGCTTTTGATGAAGCTGGCATTGAAATTCCATTCCCGCACAGGACTGTGTATTTTGGGGATGACAAAAAGGTTGAAATAAAGGGGAAATGATATTAATTATTTAAAATATATCAAGCAGCCATTTCCACAACGGAATATATTTTATTTTTTTGTCACCAATATTTTCTTCAAGATCAGAATCTTCTGTTATCATAAGCCCAGTCTTTAGATCAAATTCATCCATTGCTTCAATTAAACCTTTCAATTCAGCATTCTTTTTATCTCCATCATAAATATTCCAGCAGACCTGAATTAGTTCGTTTACATGCAGTCCTTCTTTTATTACAAAATCCACTTCACCTTTGCCTGACCAATAATATATTTCCATACCTTTTCGTTTCAGTTCCAGGAAAACCACGTTCTCAACAAGCCTTCCGGTATCTTCAGAGAATCGAAATGACGCAATGTTCCTTAATCCGGTGTCAATACAGTACACTTTTTTTGGGGATGCAGCCTGTATTCCTTTCGAATATGAGAACTGGTTCACAAAAAAGATAAGAAAGCTGTTTTCAAGATATTCTGTAAAGTTTTTTACTGTATTCGTGCTTCCAAGATCAAATACATCCTTTATTCTATTATAACTTATTCTGTTTGAAATATTTGACATCAGAAAACCCGAGATCTCCTGAAATGCTTTCACTTCCCTTATTCCATGCCTTACAATGATATCCCTGAAAATTATGTCGCTATAAAGCCTGCTTAGCACATCTTTTTCCCCATATTTCAAATATTCGGGGAATCCACCGTCCTGAATATATTTGAGAAGATAATTCTTGACATTTGCCCGATCTTCTGTCAGGTATTCCATGTTTTTCTTTATTCTCACTTTTTTGAAATCAAGAAATTCCCTGAATGAAAACGGATATATTTCCACAGTCATGTGTCTTCCGGTCAGGTGTGTGGCAAGTTCCCTGCTGAGCAATCTTGCATTTGAACCTGTAATGAAGAATTTAAAGCCGGTATCGATCATTCGACTAACGAATCGCTCCCAGCCCTTGATATTCTGTATCTCATCAAAAAAGAAGGTTTGATGCTTTCCATAGAGTTCGAGAAATGACTGATATAGAATATCGAAATCTTCTGCTGCAGAAAATTGGATGAGGCGTTCGTCTTCAAAGTTCAAATAATAATAATCGTCCTTCATGTGTTTTGCCATTATCTGTGCAAGGATGGTTGATTTGCCGCACCGCCTGACACCTGTTATTACGACTGCATGAGGCAGTTTGAGATATTTCTCAATATGAGCCAGGGATTTTCTTTCTATTCCCCGGTCTTTTTTTTCAAGTTCGGTTTTTTGCTGGAATATGATCTCTTTGAGTTGTTGTATGTTCATATTAGTAAAATTGATTTTATGCTATATATAGTCATTAGTAATGAAAAGATTATACTTAAGGGAGCTTTAGTCAACAAACCTGAATTTGATATGTCCCCGAGGAATCCAAAACATGCACCGCGCATCCATTGCATGGGTCAAAGCTCCTCACTATGTGCAATGCAGTAATGGGGTTTGAGCAGTCGATCCCATATTTGTTGCCAAAAGCACATACAGGGCTTCCTTCCAGGGATTTTTCCATAACACCACCCGGCGAAACGTTCCACGTTGTAGGAGTGATTATCTGATAATTTGAGACCACGCCATACTTTTGCGTAATCCAGTGACCTAATGAGCCTCTTGGCGCTTCCCAGATGCCAAAGCCTCTTGTAGTCATGAGTTTTTCCGGCTGCACCCTGAATATGCCTTTCGGATCAAATTCATTTATCCATCCATCAAGCAGGTACCCAGCAACAAGCATTTCCTGTATCCTTGCTATCAATCTCATATATACGCTTGCAACAGGAAGTTTTTTCTTTTTGAATTCTTTTGCAAGACCCGTGATAAGAGGCTCCTCTGCGATAAGAAGCCTCGCCAGCGACCCGACTTCGCAGGTTTTGCCATCGTATCGAGGAGCTTTCACCCAGGTGTATTTTTCGCCATATACTATCTCGTTCGCGGGGAGGGGCTCGGTTCTGCTTTCAAAAGGATCGCCTTCATTCCCTGAATAAAAGGAAGATGCACAGTTCTCTGTGATTTTGTCAATGTCAAAGGGCAAGCGCTCAAGTTCAGAGGACATGAAACCCTGCTTGAAAATCATCTTTCCATTTTCATTGAAAGCGCCAGAGGACAGGAAATTCTCCTCATGGCATCCGCATTTATCGAGCATCAGGTTGTCATCCCTTCCAGCCAGTTCAGCGCCAATAACTGCAAAAAGCTCAAAATCTCCCATTGAGAAAAAATCCTTTTTATTGAGATCAAGAAGATACCTTACTGCACTCTCAGGATTTGTGAGGTATGTGTTTTCAATCCACTCTTTCCACGGTACGCCGAGCATGGATGATAAGCATGCCATTACTTTGTTGTGTCTCTCCTTCAGAATACCGGCGCAGTTATCCTGGGGTTTGATGTCAAGTCCTCCCGGATATGGTCTTATTTCATTTCCTGCAAGTTCACAGATAGCCTCCTGAAGCATCTTTCTCATATGCAGCGCCTTAAGGTATGATGTTCCTGGTGGAATATGCTGGCTGTGAACTCTGTGCGCCGGCGGTGCAAATCTCAAGAGGAATTCATCCCAGAGCTTCTTTTCAATAACCCCGCTGTAGGCTGGGTTAACGAGGTCGGGAAACCAGAGCATGTATAAATGCGTAATATGGTTGGAGATAAAGTCAAAGCCCTGGATTATATTCCTTGCAAGCAGGGCGTCAGGAGGTAAAGAATCCACGCCATGCAACCGGTCAAGCGCCCCCGCGCCTGCAAAAGCATGAGATGCGGGGCAGAATCCGCATATTCTCGTAGTAAAGCAAGCTGCTCTTCTTGGTTCCTGATTAACCAGGACCTTCTCAAAGCCCCGCAATAGCGTGCTTGAACATCTTGCCTCCTTAACAATGCCCTTCTCCACATTAAGGAGAACGCGCATGTGCCCCTCAACTCGTGAGATGGGGTCAAGGATGATTTCCATTCAGCCTCCTTTTATTATCTTGAACCTGAGATATTCGTCAAGCATGCCTGAATCTTCAGGGAACTGGAGCATATCAAGGAGGAGCAGCAGTAGCAGAGCTAAAATCTGCTCAGGTTTCGGAGGGCAGCCCGGAAGGTTAACAACATGCCTGGTTATGCCATGCTCCTTAAGAATGATCCTTCTATCAGCCACGCCTCTGAATACAAGTCCGGGAAAGTCCTTTACTACACTTTCCGAGCGTCTGTCGCCCGGTACGCCCCCGCAGGAGGCGCATGTGCCAAGGGAGATTATCACTTTAGCCTTATTTGCCGCTTTAATTATCCTTTCTTTTACAGTTTCACCGCCTATCAGGCAGTACTTTCCACTATTATCGGGTCCTTCCACAAGCGCCCCCTCCACCACAAGCACATAGCCCCCTGTTTTCTCAATATCCTTAAGATAATACTCGATATTTATTTCAGGAGCGCGTACAGGTATGCCTCCTAAGAAAAATCCGCTCTGCTCAAGAAGCGTTTTATGGTATATTATGCATTCATTCCTGAGTATTGTGCCAAGAAGCTCAGGGTCGCAGTTTAGAAAGGACATGGTGCAGCCTGAGCAGCCTGCGCCGTGGATCCATACAAGTTTATGCTTTACAGATTTTAGCTCCTCTATAAGCTCAGGTTTGTATCTCTCCAAAAACCCGCCTGCCCCGAAGGCGCTGATTGCATTTATGCACTCCTGCTTGTCTATATATGATAATATCATGGCTATCGAATAAATCCCTTGCGGTTAACAGCATATTTGTAGAGTTCAACTGCTAATATGACTGAACTGCAAACTGCAATAATATTTATCCAATCCATAATTCCAAGAGGCGCAGTCTTCAGAAAAGGCTGCATAAACGGAGAATAAATAGCAGCCATCTGAAGAATCATTCCTAACCCGAGACCGATCAATAGATTCTTATTTGACAGCGGATTCATACCGAATATGGAACTGGTAAACGACCTCGCGTTCAGGGCATTGAACCACTGGAATACAACAAGCGTTGTAAATACCACTGATCTTGCAAGCTCAGGAGAGTTTTTGGGATCATAATAATAAAAAATTGAGATAGAGCCTATGCCCATCACAAGAGCGCCAAGCGCTATCCTCGGCATCATCCATTTTGTCACAAAAGGCTCATCATAAGGAGCAGGGCGCCTTTTCATTATACCCTTTTCTTTTGGCTCGGTGATAAGCGGTATTACCACAACGCCGTCAGTAACCATGTTCACCCAGAGTATCTGGGCTGCTGCAAGGGGCAGCGGCAAGCCTATTATTAATGCAAGGATAAGGGTTACGATCTCCCCGAAGTTCGTTGAGAGCAAGAAATAGATGGCTTTTTTAATATTATCCCTTATTCCTCTTCCCTCTTCAACGCCTGCAACAATGCTTGCGAAGTTGTCATCCGCCAGCACAATATGAGAAATATCCTTTGCAGCGTCAGTCCCTTTTATCCCCATGGCGAT
>JAHIHJ010000344.1 GCA_018899795.1 Methanobacteriota archaeon | reverse complement strand
GTCTCTTCCTTTGCTTCAAGGTTCACTGCATCGCGGGGGCACATTTTCACGCAGGCTCCGCAGTTCGTGCATTTTGACATGTCTATCATGTACGCCTGCGGGACTGCCTACGCAAAAGGCAGGAATATGGCGCCAGTAGGGCATTTTTTTGTACATGCGCCGCAGGAAATGCATTTTTCTATGTCTACATAGCGCGGGCTGTGTTTGAGTGTAATTGAGTAATCCCCCGGGCTTCCTGAGACATCAGCCACCTCGGTCTGCGTGTGCATGGTTATACCTGGGTGATTATGTACAGCCACCATCTTCGGCGTCAGTATGCACTGCGAGCAATCAAGAGTGGGGAATGTCTTTGAAAGCCCTATCATATGCCCGCCAAGGTAGGGCTGTTTTTCGATCAAAATAACTTCATGGTCATCAGCGATTTCGAGTGATGTGGTGATCCCGGCAATACCGCCTCCAACAACGAGCATCCTGTCAACAAGTTTTTTCTCAAGAGGCACAAGCGGCTCGATGGAACCCATGCGGGCGACCGCGCCTTTTATCAGCCCTTTGACCTTTGAGTTTACGCTGTCCTTTCCATCTTTATCATGTACCCAGCTTGCCTGTTCCCTGATGTTGGTTATCTCAAGAAGATTAGGATTGACACCTGCATCTTTTGCCATACTCCTGAACGTTTCAAGATGTAACTTTGGCGAGCATGAACCGATGACCACGCGGTCAATTTTTCCCTTCTCGATGTCGCTTTTTATTTTATCCTGCCCCGCGCTGCTGCACAGGTAGTCCTGGATATTGACAACTACGTTTTCTCCTTTCAGACTCTCAGCCACAGCCTGGAGGTCCACTGAATCGCTTATGTTACCGCCGCACCTGCACAGGTACACACCGATTTTTTTGGGCTCAGACATTTTACCTCCCTGCCTTCGATATGAATTTATCAGTCGGGACAAGATGCTTATTCAATCCAAGCTCTTTTGGAGCAATACCCATGGCAAGACCAATGAGTTGTGTGAAATAGATGATCGGCATATCGATCTTTATGTTGAATTTTGCCTCTACCGCTTTCTGTTTTGCATCAAGCTGCAGGTGACACATTGGGCATGTCACCACCATGCAGTCAGCGCCCGTCTCTTTTGCCATCACAAGCAGGTCTTTCGCAAGTTCCAGAGCCAGGTCTTCATTGGTTATCAGTATCGGTCCGCCGCAGCATTTTGTCTTGTAATAGTACTTCACGGGTTCAGCTCCAAGTGCTGAAATCAGGTTATCGAGGGATTTCGGGTTCTCAGGACTGTCGAACTTATTCTCAGGGCGAGTGAGGAGGCAGCCGTAATAGGGCACTGCTTTTATCTTGAGTTGATGTTTTACATGTTCAGCCAGTTTTGGCAAACCCATGTCTTTGACTATCACTTCAAGAAGATGCTTCGGTTTCGCGCCTCCATCGTATTTCGTTGCAAGCGCTCCATTGACCCTGTTTTTGAGGATGGTATCTTCAAGCGCGGTGTTCGCGCGCATAAGGTTCGAGTAGCAGAGGTTGCACGGGGTGGCGACATCAAGACCGTTTCCCGCCGCCAGGGTCCTTGCCGACAGCGCGACCCTTGTTGTCATGTCGTCCACATGGAGAGCGCCGCAGCAGTTCCAGTTCTTTATTTCTTCAAGCTCAATGCCAAGACGCCTGAATACCGTCTCAACTGACATACGGTAATCCACTGCAGTGCCGTGCTGCGCGCATCCGGGATAATAGGAATATTTCATTTTTCTACCTCCTGCCCTTCATTTTCTTTTTTGAAAATAGCTTCCAGTTCGCGTGCATCTTCCATTTTATCAATAGACAACGGCAATTTTCCTTTCGCCATGAGAGCAAGACCGAATGGCGCCTGCTTTATCATTCCAGGCTCGGAAACGCTGTATTTTGAAATGAGGAGGAATTCAGACGCCCTGCCTGTTTTCCTGACAACATCTGCGAACACTGTATCGAATTTTGCGTTCCTGTTCTTTATGCCTTCTGACATGGCTATGGGCTTTAGCGTCTCCATAAGCTCTGTGGGATATATCCCCCTCGGGCAGCGAACAGAACATGAAAAACAGGTCGTGCATATCCATATCGTATTGCTGCTCAGCACTTCCTTCTTGAGACCTAGCTGTATCATCCTCACAAGCTCCCGCGGCGTGTAGTCCATCTCATGGCTGACAGGGCATGAGCCTGCGCATATCCCGCACTGCATGCATGTGGGGATATTCCTGCCTCCGGGTGTTTTTATGATGAGGTCTCTAAAAGCATTGTCTCTTGACTCTGGAACTATGTTCTCTTTCTGCATACTTATCACGCTGGGGGAAGGGCAATGAAGATTTTATGGTATTTAAATATTCCTGACACTCAAATATTTGAGCACTGGAGTGATTAAACCCACTATATTAGCTAATAATGATGTCTTTTCATAAAAAATAATCGTAGACTGTAATTCTACAAACATTTTACAAACCGCTATTCGACCGAAATGTTTAATAAAGTGGGACATCCCAACAATAGCTTATGGCAATCGAACCAATAATCCTGTTCCTGGCAGTACTTGCTGTGATCGCAGTATATTATGTTCTGAAAACTGCAAAGTATCTGATCGTGAATACCATCATGGGTCTGATCCTTCTTGCAGCGGGCAATGTTGTTTTTAATCTTGGCATTCCTTATGAACCCATGGCGCTTCTGGTGTGCGCGCTTGGCGGGATACCAGGAGCCTTACTTGTGATATTGCTCAATGTACTCAATATTGCTTTCTTATGATCATTGTACTTTAATGCAGGGACTATAAGAAAGATAATATTATCATAGCGCGTAACTAAGTGATATGAAAATCGTTGTTTCGGTAGGCGGCTCCGTGCTTGCGCGCGCGTTGAGCCCGGAAAAGTTCAGAAGTTATGCTGCTGCATTAAAGGACATCTCACAAAAGAATGTTGTATTCATCGTGACCGGTGGCGGAAAAGCTGCGCGCGATTATATCGGGGTGGCAAGGGAACTGGGTGCGGACGAGGCGACATGTGATCTGATCGGGATAGAGCTCACGCGCCTGAACGCCAGGCTCCTTATCGCCGCGCTGGGCGACGATGCGTACTATGAGCCTCCAAGGGATTATAAGGAAGCAAAGAACGCAAGCTTTACAGGTAAAATAGTGGTCATGGGCGGAGTGACGCCGGGGCAGACCACGGATGCGGTTTCCGCAGTGCTTGCAGAATACATCGGCGCCGAACTGCTCATCAATGCCACGGCTATCGATGGCGTATATACCAGCGACCCGAAAAAGAACAGGGATGCAAAGAAATTCGACTCAATGACCCCGCATCAGCTTATCGAGATCGTGATGAAAACAGAGATGGTGGCAGGGGCGAATTCGCCAGTCGATCTACTTGCCGCAAAGATCATTGAGCGCAGCAACATAAAGACGATTGTGCTGAACGGGGAAGATCCGCAGAGCATAGTCGATGCAGTGAATGGAAAGCATAAGGGGACTGTGATCGGGAAATAATTACTACCTGTATTTTGTTAGAAAGCATCAAATATCTTATATAATATTCATTAATGCGCTGATCCCTGTATCCAGTGCTGTCTTCAGGATATAGAGAGGATTATCGATGCCCAGGTAAGCCACTAATAAAGGTATAGCCACGAAAGTGCCGAGCATGCTCCCCAGATTAGCAAGGCCTGCCACGAGTACGATGCGAAAGAGCTTATTGTCCATCATACCTGTCATTGTCTGGGGCTTGTATACATTCAATTTGCCCTTTTCCTCTTCCACAATTAATTCAAATGCCTTTCCGTTATCGATCGACAGTTTAACGGTTCCCTTATTTTCATTCATCTTAAAAAATGCCTGTTTGCTGCCCGCAGAGACACGAATAGTCTTACCATCATCGATCTTCTCAAAATTTGCATTATCAAGCCATTCAGCATTGTGCTCTTTCTTTAGGATTTCTATCACCCTGCCGCTGTCCTTTCCAGGGATCTCATTCCAGTTGAACAGGTATTCATCTTTCAAGATCTTCTTGAAATCATCGGCTGTGGGAGGGCGAAAATGCGCCTCAACCATCCCTGCGAATATACCCACGCTCAACAGGGGATGCAGGAAACCGAACCATGCAAGACCCAGAGCAGTTAAGGCAGATACAGGATGACCTCTGACCGCCAGAACTCCTAATGCAGACAGTATCCCCTGTGCTATGAACAGGAATAACAGCGCTGTCAGGAGTGTCGTGAGTGAAATGCCTCCAGAGAACACAAGAAGGGCGAGCATTCCAATGACCATCGCGAACAAAGCGAATAGGATCGCCTTCAACCAGCTAAACCTCTTCTTCGGCAGCGTCATCATTTCTTCTATTGGGGGGATGGAGTCGGGGTCATTAAGATACTTCTGGATGCCTCCCCTGTGTCCTGCCCCGATAACAGCCACAACAGTCCCATCTTTTGAGAGATCAATAAGGTTTTTAGCCATTATGGCGTTCCTCTCGTCCAGCAGGACCGAAGCAGCACTCGGGGCTAACTTCCTCAACTCACCTATCAATTGTGTGACCACGTCCTCATCAGTCACTGTATCGATATCTATATCCTTGGTGCCAAAACCCATTGTTGCACCTACAAGAGAACCAAAAAGCTTCAGTTTCTCAAAAAAAGACATGAGGTTCCAGAAACGCCCCAGGGTTATCTGGATATCCCTGTCAATAAGTGCGACCCGCGCGCCAGAGCTTTCGGCAAGCTGGATGGCTGAAAGCATCTCAGCTCCGGGTTTGACCCCTGTATCAGCACCAATTTTTTTCTGGATGTAAGCAAGAAGCATGTGCAGTAAGAACTGGTAGAATTTTCCCCCGCTTAGCATCTCCCTGATGTTGATATCCTTGACCTCGTCTTCCCCTTTCAGAGCCCTGTACCTTGCCCTGTCCAGTTCAACAGCAACTATATCCGGTTTTTCTCTTTCGATCACCGCTTTTACTTCTGCCACGCTCTTGTCCGAGACATGGGCTGTCCCGACAAGGATGATCCTGGACTTAAGTGGAGCTACCGGGTTCCTGAAATTGAGATTACAGCTTAATTCGTACTTTCCATCATTCATATTATTCCAGTAATTGCACAGCCCGCAAAACGTCTGTTCGCGATACGATGCCTATCATTTTTTCATCATTTTTTACTAATATCCGCCCGACACTGTTTTTTGTCAGGAGTTTTAAGATCATTATTGCTTCATCATCTTCTCTGGCAGTTATCAGGTCTTTAGTCATTATCTGTGAAACAAAAACATTTTTTCTATCTTCTTTGGGGATCTTCTGAACGTCAGTAAATGTTACTATGCCTTTCAAATTAGAGCCATCCATGACCGGGTAGCCCATATGTTTGTATTTGAACATCATATCCACGAGTTCTTCAACAGTGGTTTCGGGATTTACAGTTTGAACTTCTTTTGACATTATGTCTTTAACCTTCACACCTTCGAGTATGACACTTACCTCAGTGGATTTCTCTTCTTCTGAGGCGCCGATGTATATAAAGAATGCGATGAGCGTAAGCCAGATGAAGCCGGAAAAAACCCCGAAAATGCCCATGACTATGGCTAACATCTTCCCGATGCCTGCTGCAGCCCGTGTGGCTTTGATGTACGACATCCTGCCTGCAAGCCATGCCCTGAGAACCCTGCCGCCATCCATGGGAAATATAGGTAAAAGGTTGAATATGCCCAGCACAATATTGATATATCCGATCAGCCAGACAAGCCGCAAGTAGGAGTTGTCTGGAAACAACAACTCCTGTTTGATGATCTCATAGATTATTAATAGTACAGAACCGATAAAAAGACTGACTGCCGGACCTGCAACTGCCATTTTTAACTCGGTCTTTGGCTCTCTTGGGATATCTTCCATGGAGGATACACCCCCAAACAGGAAAAGAGTTATGCTATTGATTTTGCTTCCATGCTTAATGGCAACATAAGAGTGACCAAGTTCATGCAATAGTACGCATGCAAAAAGAAGGATAGATGCCGCCATTCCCAGAGAATATTTAAGCAGTTGAGGTTCCACATCATTGAAACCGCCAAATTCCGGCTCGTTACCGGCAAACATCCATCCAAATACTGGCAATATAAGAAGAAATGTAATGTGCAGCCTGATCGGAATACCCATTATTTTCCCTATCTGTATTGAAGTTTTCATCATTTTCTCCACAGGTTATTTAAATATCCTTGTAAATAAAGGTTAAATCGTATAGACTTTATGGCGAAAAGATTATAAGAGCGCATTTTGATTAATATATGAATTCAATTCAAAAATGCGATAATGCTATAACTGAGTAATAAAATATACCTTTTAATAAGTTGAGAAAATATGGAAAATACTCAAAACGATGCAAATAACCAGGATATTCTTGGCGGGTTAGAGATCACTTCAACCAAAGATATCGAGGTACCTAAGAAGTTAATAGAACAGGTCATAGGTCAGGAGCATGCGGTAGAGGTCGTCAAAAAGGCGGCGAACCAGCGAAGACATGTGATGATGCTCGGGATACCGGGTACGGGCAAATCCATGCTTGCAAAAGCGATGGCTGAACTGCTCCCGAAGGAAGAGCTGCAGGACGTACTTATATACCATAACCCTGAAGATTCGAATAATCCCAAGATACGCATCGTTCCTGCCGGAAAAGGCAAGGAGATAAGCGATGCGCATAAGATGGAGGCGCAGAAGAGAACACAGGCAAGGAACATGTTCGTTATGCTTCTTGTGTTTGGTATCGTGGCATATTCATATATCATGGGGATGTTCCTCCTCGGTATCATAGCAGCGGTATTGATAGCCATAATGATGCGCCAGTTCATGCCGAAAGAGACTGCCTTTATCCCCAAGCTCCTTGTTTCCAATGTCGGAAAAGAGATTGCGCCTTATATCGATGCCACTGGATCCCATGCAGGCGCTCTTCTGGGCGATGTACGGCACGACCCGTTCCAGTCTGGCGGGCTTGAGACGCCTGCTCACGACCGTGTGGAGAGCGGAGCCATCCATAAGGCGCACAAGGGCGTTCTGTTCATAGACGAAATAAATACGCTGCGTATCGAATCTCAGCAGAACCTGCTCACAGCGCTTCAGGAGAAAGAATTCGCCATCACAGGACAGTCCGAGCGCTCAAGCGGGGCGATGGTAAAGACTGACCCGGTTCCGTGCGATTTCATTATGATAGCAGCAGGGAACCTTGATGCCCTCAAAGGAATGCATCCTGCGCTTCGCTCCAGAATAAAAGGGTACGGCTATGAGGTATATATGAGCGATACCATTGAAGATAACCCCGATAACAGGCAGAAACTGGTTCGTTTTGTTGCCCAGGAAGTCGTGAGGGACGGTAAGATACCCCATTTTGACCGCGGTGCAGTTGAGGAGATCATACGCGAGGCAAGGCGCAGGGCTGGCAGGAAAGGGCATCTGACCCTAAAGCTTCGCGACCTGGGAGGGCTTGTGCGCGTGGCAGGGGATATTGCCCACGGTGATAAGGCAGAGCTTACGACTGCAACTCATGTATTGAAGGCTAAGAGCATTGCGCGTTCGGTCGAACAGCAGCTTGCGCACCAGTACCTTGAGAGAAGGAAGGATTACAAGCTCTTCGTACAGGAAGGCGCCCAGATCGGCAGGGTCAACGGTCTTGCTGTGATGGGCGAGGATTCAGGCATAGTGCTTCCGATCATGGCTGAGGTCACACCCACGCAGTCAAAGGAAGAGGGGCATATCATAGCAACGGGTATGCTCAAGAACATAGCAAGAGAAGCGGTGCAGAATGTCGCAGCGCTTATTAAAAAGTCAACAGGCAAAGACATATCCGGCATGGACATCCACATTCAATTCATAGGCACATATGAAGGGGTGGAAGGCGATTCCGCAAGCATTTCAATTGCAACGGCAGTCCTCTCCGCGATTCAGGGCATACCGGTGGACCAGAGCGTCGCTATGACAGGGTCATTGTCAGTCCGGGGCGATGTACTGCCAGTGGGCGGCGTCACGTACAAGATAGAAGCTGCGGCGCTGGCAGGCATAAAGACGGTCATAATTCCAAGATCGAATCTTGGCGACGTCCTCATTGAGGATGAATATAAGGATCTCATCAAAATAATCCCGGTGTCAAATATTGAGGAGGTTCTGGAACACAGCCTTGTGGGAAGAGAAAAAGAAGGTTTTATCGCCACAATCAAAAAGCTTGCATTAAGGACGAAATTCAATATAGTCCTGCCTGAACCAAAACCAGTTACGGTGCTGTGATCCCTGTATGGATTTTTACGATATCCGTACTATACGGAGTTCCAGCACATCGATCTTGCTTGACAATGGCGATATACGCGAGATCTCGAATAATTTCTCAAGCGGCGCGGCTGTGCGCGCTCTTGACGGAGGCTCGTGGGGATTCGTTTCTGTGGATGATTCGGATTCTCTTGACCAGGCTCTTATCTCTGCCAGAACGCTTGCAAAAGCTGCAAAAAACAGGTTCTCACGCGAGAATATTGCGCTTGCGCCAGTGGATAAGCCGAGTTTGCATGATCTTCCTGTGATGAAGGAATCCCCGGATGATGTTCCTATTGAAGATAAGGTGAAATTACTTGCAGAGATCGAAAAAAGCGCCCGGGTTGACGGGATTTCGAGCACGAATGCTGTGTATTCCGAGTCGCACGTGACAGTGGGCTATTCAAGTTCTGAAGGTCTGGACTGCGAATATACCCTGAACAGGATAGGTTTTGCCGTAAGCGCGATCGCCCAGTCCGGCGGGAACTACCAGATCGGAAGGGAAAGCAGGTTCGAGATAATGGGTTTTGAGATATTTAAGAAACATGATGCATTTGAGCTTGCCAGGAAAGCGGGAACTACAGCGGTCGAACTGCTTTCTGCAAAGACGCCAAAAGCAGGCACGTACCCTTTGATACTCGACCCTGAACTGGCTGGTGTTTTTATTCATGAAGCCGTGGGTCATGCTGTCGAGGCAGACCATGTGATCGAGGGAAATTCCATTCTTGAGGGAAAGATAGGCGAGCAGATAGCGGCGCCATGTATTACAGTGTATGACGACCCTTCGCTCCATGAATTCGGATATTATCCATACGATGATGAGGGTGCGCAGTCAAAAAAGACCGTTCTTATACAGGATGGCGTGCTCAAGTCCTTCCTCCACTCGCGCGAGAGTGCAGGCAAACTGGGCGGCACAAGCAGGAATGCCAGGGCGCAGGGTTACTCCAGACCTGTTATCAGGATGAGCAATACTTTCATAGCGCCTGATGGGGCGAAGTTCGAGGAGATGCTTGAAGAAATAAAAGACGGGGTATACCTCATAGGCTCGCGCGGAGGTCAGGTGAACCCTGGCGAAGGGGTTTTCCAGTTCAATGCAGAGCGCGGGTTTATCGTGAAGAACGGGGAACTCTCAACGCCGCTTCGGGATGTGTCATTATCAGGGAATACTCTTGAGATACTCAACAGCGTTGCCATGGTAGGGAACGACCTGAAACTCAACTCAGGCAGGTGCGGCAAGGCAGGACAGCTTGTGCCTGTGAGCGACGGGGCGCCGCATGTGATGGTGAGAAGTGCGTTGGTGGGTGGAAGCGGGTGAGATCCACACGTGTTGAGTACGAATCGATGAGAGAAACTTTAGATGTTCTTTCAGATGTTGATATTATGGAACTAACTCTTCATACCAAACAATTTACGTAATTTTTCAACCACTTCAACCTTCATTTCAGGTGTTAATTCCCCTAATTCGCGCTTAATAATTGAAGTCGTAACTGTCATAAGCCGATGTAATCGCAGTGTGGAGGATACGCACAAACCAGTTGTATTGAAACCCGCGCGGCAGGAATCCAATACAATATCGGTTTCCAGTAAATCGGTTGCTATTTTACTTGTAATAAACGCAAAATGGAAAAGGGACAAGAACGATTTTACCTGTCATCATGGAATGGTCTTCCATCCGCAATTGTATAAATATCCTCTTCAGGTTCGTTCAAGAAATCAAAAGCAGGATTGGTGGATGCTGCATATAACCACTCCTTTTCATCATTATCTGTATCTTCAGGGAACAGGATGATGACGCGAACCTTTGCAGGGCCTGCTACAGGCAACGTTTCATCTAAAAGAAGCCTATGATTGGCGTCTATAGTTCCTGTTGTCTCAATTGCTTTTGATGTGACATCCATATCAGTTTCCGCTTCAAATTTTTATTTCTTAAATTCGGTATATCCACACTTTCCGCATGAAAGGCGGTTCTTGTGCTCTCCGAGAAACACTCCCGGACCGCAGCGTGGACACGACTGCCTTATCTTCTTAGCTTTATCCCCGCTAACTTCGTAAAATTCATTTACTGCCATCAGGATCACTTCTTTTCAGGTTCTTTTGCTGCTTCCGATGCGGCTGGTGCAGGAGCTTCTCCTTCTTTAGGTACGGGTACGCCCCGTGCCATAAGGTGCTGGTGAGTCAGCTGCTTTAACCGCTCCTCACTCTCGTATATGCTCACAGTTCCCGTAAGCTCCGTCTTCCCGAAGGCTGTGTCAAGATGCTCAATGACGATCAGCTCAGGTTTGGAATTTGCCATTGCAGCGAGTTTGTTCTTCACATCTATTCTTGAGGG
>JAHIHJ010000455.1 GCA_018899795.1 Methanobacteriota archaeon | reverse complement strand
TAATTTAATTCGGGAAAAAATGGAGCAAGTCGCTGTTGACCCATTTGCAACCATTTCAAATGCTAAAAAACTGCAAGGTCGGTCAGGGTATCGGTTACGGGTTGGCGATTGGCGCGTGATTTATGAAATCAATAAAGACGAAGTGATAATTATTGGCAATAGCGCATAACTTGCTAAGATTTTGAAAAAAGGGGTTCACATGGCAAACTTACTCTGGTGAAAAGGAGTGAGCCATGCGAACCCAAAGACAATTTTACCCGGAAGCGACATTGGTGTGTGCCTGTGAATTAGAGAATTGCCTGATCTGCGCAGGGCGCATAAAAGTGGCATACTACAGCGGCAAGAAAATAGTGCAAACGCTGCAAGGAGCTTTTGAGACCATCCATGTGCCTAAACATTGTCTTGATCCGGATTGTGCAGCCTATCTGGCGAATTGGCAATCATCGAGTTGGCTGCAAATTGCGCCGCGCTTTTGTACGTATGGGTATGACGTGATTACACAGATTGGTTGGCTGCGGCAAGACGGAAAAGAGCAGTTTGCGGCCATCCGGGACAATTTATCAGAGCGAGTGAAGATTAGCGAGACGCAAGTCAGGAATTTATACCATGAACGCTACCTACCCTTGCTGGCCTGTTCTGAGCGGCAATCCAGAGATCAACTGCTTGCCATTGCCGCACGAACTGGGATCATCTTGAGTCTGGATGGATTAGCACCTGAAGGTGGTGAACCGCAATTGTGGGTGGTGCGGGAATTGCTCAGTGGGTTGACCTTGCGGAGTGGCTGGTTGGCAAAACAGGATGAAAACACCTTTGTCAATTTTCTGCAACCGATAGCCGAGCTTGGCTTGCCAATCAAGGCTGTTTTGAGTGACAAGCAACGTGGTTTGGTTCCAGCGGTAGCGCATGTCTTTCCAGATACGAAACATAGCTTCTGCCAGATACACTACCTTCAAAATGCGGCGATCCCAATTGCAGAAGCCGATGAAGCGATGAAGGTAGCCCTACGGCAGGGTGTCAGAGAAACAATTGGTGAGGTGATCCGTGCCGAAAAGGTTGAAAATGGTGGCGTTTTGACCGTGACCGGCATTTTGCCTTCGCCTGCGCCACAAGCTCCAATTTCATCAGACTTACCTCAAGCCCGCGAACAGGAAGATGAACACATCCGCCAAGATATGAAACGAAGCATTCGTTATCTTTTGACCTTGAAAGGGCGGCCACCCTTTCGGTTGGCAGGCCTCGAAATGTTTGAGCGCCTGTCCCAAGTGCAGGACTGTCTGGAACAACTGCTGGCTCTCCATCCAGACCCTGAGTTGGATCAACTGCGACAAGGTTTGCAAATCGCATTACAAGCTGCTCAAGCCGAGTACACCATTTTGAGGCAAGCGGCTAACTGGCTCGAAAAGATTTCAGACTTGCTTGACCCGCAAGGGAAACCACATCGCAAAGCTGCTCAAGTACAACAAGAATTGTCCGACTATCTCAAAGAGATCCAAATTCAAAGTTCTGAAAGCCCGCGCTTGCAAACATTTTACAAAGTGATTGAGAAAACCACGCGCAGTTATGCATCCGGTCTGTTTCATTCTTACGATATCCCTGGCTTACCTCGCACCAATAATGACCGCGAAAGTGAATTCCGAGATTTGAACCGGCGTCTTTTGTCCACTACCGGACAAAAAGGTTTGGTACGACGAATCTTGCAGCGGACAGGCGCTTGGGAACTCGTCCCTAGACCGGTTTCTCTCGATGAAACGATGGAAGTCTTGTCAAAAGTCGACGAGAATGAATTCCTTCAAGAACGCCAACGATTGAGAGAACATCGCCAACGATTTCGGCTGCATACTCGTTCTGCCAGACAATCCCAAGCCCAATTCAAGCGCATCACACAACAGTGGCTCAACCTTCATCCAAGCCCAAATTTATAGCAAGTTATGCGCTACTGCAATTATTGTTATGAAAATTGCCCCGAGGGGCGAGGTATACAAATGAGCGTACAAGTGATCAAACAAG
>JAHIHJ010000343.1 GCA_018899795.1 Methanobacteriota archaeon | reverse complement strand
CAGGGGAACAGGCGCTTTAAAAAGAACCTGGGCGAGATAGTGGCGGCTCACGATATTCCTTATTATGCCACGCTGTCAATCGGTCATCCCATGGATTTCATAAAGAAGGTGGAGAAAGCAAAAAGCATCAAGGGATTCCGTTTCCTCCACATGTTCACTCCTTGCGTCCCTGGCTGGAAGATGGACCCGGCAAGGACCATTGCGGTTACTAAACTTGCTGTGGAGAGCGGTATGTGGACATTGTATGAGGTGGAGAACGGGGAAAAGAAGATCACGCATAAACCTGGGAAGATGAAATCAGTAAAGGAATACCTTATGATGCAGGGCAGATTCCGCCACATGAGCCCTGAGGATATCAGGACGCTCCAGGGCTGGGCGTGCAGGAAATGGAATTTGCACTATAAGGAAAAGGGCGCGCCTGAAGTATGTGAAATAGAGCTGCCTGAAGAGCACCACGCTGTTACAGAGGAGCACAGGGAGATGCACGGACCATGACGAAGAAAATAAGACCTATGCTCTATACTTTGAGCACATGCGTTCACTGTGCCGCTACAAAGCGTTTTTTGAGTGAACGTGGGATCGAGTACGATTATGTAGATGTTGATCTGCTGGAAGGTGAGGAGAGTGAAAAAATCCGCGATGAAGTGTTGAAAGTTAGCGGAGGGTTCAGGTTCCCTACGATAGTTGTGGGGAAAAAGGTAATAGTGGGATTCTATGAAGATAAGCTGAGGGAGGCTCTTGGGTTATGAGAATCAGTTTTTATCAATATAGTCGCCAATCGCTTTTAGCATTCTTGGATTTATACTTACACAATATATATGGTGCCTTTCTAAGAAGCCATTTTTTATCAATTCATCAATAGCTTTTTGCACCACATCCCCTCCGATTTTTTTTACTTTCACATCCTGACGGTTGACATAGTTCATTCCCACCATTGTTTTGTTGAGGAAGCGCCTGAGGATATTTTTTTTTACGATGTCGATTTGCTCTTTGCGCATTACAAATTACTATGTAGTTTATAGACTATAAAGCTATGCTTGAATACGATACTTTTATGTACTTTATGCGTTATAGTATAAGGCATAGTAAACGAATATAATAATTGTCAAGTTACAAGCGTTTATAAGACAATCTATAGGTAAATATGTCCCTCGAAAAACTCTTCACAGGCTCTGCAACAGCCAAAATACTGGATGTCCTCTGGGAATACCAGGATATCGACCTGACGCTCACCGACATAGCGAATGAGGCAGGAGTCCATTACACAACTCTCATGAAGGCACTGCCACTGCTGGAGGAACTTGGAATGGTCACTATGATGCGGCAGGTAGGAAATGCTAAGCTGTATCAGATCAATAAGGATGATGCAGTTGTAAAAAGGCTCATAAAATTCCTGAACGAATTAAATCTGCGTCTTGTAGAAAGGGAAATTGCCAGGCAGGAAATGCCTGCCCATCGAAAAGAAATGGTTATTGCCTGATAATCCATATATTGAGTTACGGAGTGATGCTATGAGAACAGTAGAAGATATGTTCGCTGAGATGAAAGTGATAGCAGACGAGGAGGGCTACCAGTTCAATCCAGTTCAGAAAGACCTTGACGACATCCTCCAGGGCTTGTGGGATAACGAGCACAGGTACGGCTATCCTTCATGCCCGTGCAGGATGGCAAGCGGGGTGCTGGCTGACGACATGGATATCATCTGTCCCTGCAACTACAGGGACGCTGACCTTGTGGAATTTGGATGCTGCCTGTGCACGCTTTATGTTGATGATGACTGGATAAGCAGTAAAAAGTCGCACGACCCGGTACCTGAGCGGCGTCCGCAGGAGTATTATGAGAAAGGTTATCCGGCGATAATGGAACAGAAAGGAGATGGAGGAAAAGAAATGGCGCAAGTTTACAGGTGTAAGGTATGTGGATATCTCTGTGCGAGAGAAGAACCGCCTGACCTTTGCCCTATTTGCAGGGCGAAGAAGGAGAGGTTCGAGAAGTTTGAGATGAAGTGATCTTGATGTCGAGATTGTCCAGTTCTATCACACGTTACTATACATGCAGGATTAAAACGAAAGAATAATATACTGTATTGATTAATTTAAATATAAAAAAAGGGTACATGGTATGAGAAAACTAAGAATCATAATTTTATTGATTATCATGGCAGTTTTTGCCACGATGGTAGCGTATGCGGCTGAAGAAAATTTCCAGGCGTCATCACTTACGGCAAAGGATGTCGATTGCAAGAAATGCCATGCAGGCACTCCACACATTATCCATGCTAACAAGGCTGTGGACTGTGTTAAATGCCACGGGGGCAAGGAATCTGTTACCGTCCCAGTATGTACACAATGCCATGATGGACCCATCCATCAAGTTCACAGTGGGAAGGTTGCCACCCAGACATGT
>JAHIHJ010000342.1 GCA_018899795.1 Methanobacteriota archaeon | reverse complement strand
CTCTGAAATATAAATATCGGATTGCGAACTACCATCCGTCCAACTAAAAAGAAATTCTTTATTAAACTCTTTAAGTCTTTTTGTAAGTCGTTCTTCAGCTATATGCTCTCTTATTTGTTGTATCATATATTTTTTAGATGGTCTATTGGATTTAACGGGAAAAAACAGTTGAAAATGGTCAAAACTATCTTCTAAAATACATTGCTTTCCTGATTGTTGCGAACCAGATGCTGATTTCATAATATTTCATTTGCAGGCTTCTTAGTGCTAATATAGATTTCGTTGCTGGTAATATTCAATAGCTCAGAATTCCATACTGTTCTAATAAAAATAAATCTCCCAATCTTGAATGTCAATTATTGTATATGAGTCAAATAGGAACATATACGGGATTAATCTTCAAGGATCCGTGTGCGCATCCGTGTTCCATAACAATATAATTCTTATCTTATGACACATTAGACTTCCCTTATTTCAACATATCCGTCCTTTTTTCCAATAAATACAGCATCAACACCCGTAAAAATACCGTGTTCCACGATCCCGCAGCATTGCGAAAGTTTTTTATCGAGTGATTCCGGGTCATCTATTATTCCGAAATCAGCATCTATTATAAAATTCCCGTTATCAGATATCACAGGTCCGTCTTTGCTGACTCCCATACGAAGTTCTGCCTTTCCTCTAAGTTCTGCCACCTGTTTTATAACCAGCTTCAGGGCAAAGGGCAGAACTTCAAGCGGAACAGGATGAGAAATTATATCTGAGCATTTGGATTCATCCGCTACGACCACGAACTTTTTGGAAGACAGGGCGACGATCTTTTCCCGCGTGTGGGCTGCGCCGCCGCCTTTGATAACAGTGAATCCTGCTATCTGGTCTGCGCCGTCAATGTCTATATCAAGTTCTGGATGCTCATCAAGTGTAGTAAGAGGGATACCGTTATCTGCTGCAAGGAATGCCGACTGGTATGATGTGGGAACGCCCAGTATATCAAGACCATCTGCGACACGCCTGCCGATCTCTTTTATTGCATAAGCCGTGGTAGAGCCTGTGCCAAGCCCCACGATCATCCCGTCCTCTACAAGCCCTGCTGCACGCTCGCCCGCAGCCTGTTTGGGATTGCTCTGATGTTGGTTCTTCATAATGCGTTAGTATATGCTTTTGCTAT
Source organism: Methanobacteriota archaeon (assembly GCA_018899795.1). The sequence goes on along the minus strand of JAHIHJ010000342.1, from coordinate 6,247 downwards.
TTATAGAATATCTGATTTGTTTATGTAAAATCCGATTTATTTATGGAATACCCAATTTTTTTATAGATTATCTAATTAACGCGCAAGTTCTAGGAACACATCTTCGAGGTCTGGCTGGGAAATATCGATGTCCTTTATATGGACATTAGAGAACATCTTCAATATTTTATCAAGGATGGGTTCTGCATTTTCTGCAACGATCTTAATTTTCCCCGCGCTCTCTACGGTATCGAGTATCTCAGGTATGTTCCTCAGGGCGGCAGCGTCGAATTCCCCTTCATATTCTATTGTTATGCTCTCGCCAAGCTTCATCTGCCTTTTGAGTTCAGTGGGAGATGCATTCGCGATGATCTCACCTTTTTTCAGGAACGCGATGCGCCCGCATAGTTCTTCCGCTTCTTTCATGTAATGGGTAGTAAGGACTATCGTGATATCTCTTTCTTCATGGATGCGTTTTATCTGCTGGCGTATCTTTATTGCCATATCCGGGTCAAGACCCACTGTTGGTTCATCCAGGAACAGCAGTCGCGGCTCGTTCAAGAGCGCCTTGGCAAGCGAGAGACGCTGTTTTGTGCCTGTGGAAAGAGAGTCGAACCTTGTGTTCCTGAAAGGTTCAAGTTCAAGCATATCCATAACATTTTTTATGGCTTTAGCTTTATTTTTTATTCCATAAAGCATTGAAAAGTACCTGAGGTTCTCGTACACTGTCAGGCTCCACGGGAAATTCGGGTTCCCGCTGCTAACGTTCACGATGCTTTTTACGCGGTCTGCATGGGAGCGGGCATCTATACCGAATATCTCCAATTTTCCGCAGTCCGGGAGCGTGAGCGTGGACAGAATTGAAATGAGTGTGGTCTTGCCAGCGCCATTCGGACCAAGGATACCGAATATTTCTCCCTCCTCGATATTGATGGAGATGTTCTTTAAAACCTCTTTCTTACCACTGACCCCGTTTTTATAATGTTTATTCAACTTTTCGGCTTTTACTGCGAACATAACCACAATAATACCCTGAAAGGCAAATAAGTTTTATTAAATGCCCGGACGATTACATCCATAATTCCTAATGATTATTCCATTAGGTAAATATTTCATCAGAAAACAATATATACAGGGTTTTAGAAATATGAGTATGCTAAATTCGAAGGAAAAAATGGAATAAAGGTGATATTTACGGCGCCATATACAATGACTTTTATTGAAACGTTTATAGAGATCTATAATGCAGGCGCTGCATTCATAATAATCTTCCTCATAGGGCAGATCCTATTTATGATGCGAAAGGTCGATAAGGACCTGCTGAAAGCGCGTCTTTTCCTGAACGAATCAATAATGCAAAGGACGTGGATATACATCTCGGTCGCAGGTGCGTCATTCGCCCTTAATACCCTCATCAAGTTCATTATAAGGTTAAGGTTCAGGACAACCGGAGAAGTCCTCAGCCCATTCTACCTTGTGGAATTTACACAGCTTATTTTCCTGGTCGCATTCATACTTGCAGTATATAACTGGTATATTTTCATAGGAAGTTTCGTCAGAAGCAAGTAATGATCAAATGTTTTAATTCTTCGCATTCTTTAGACAATACGTACAGGTATCTTTTTTTTGGTGGTGCTCACTGCATAACTGACCGGATGACTGTATCCCCTTGCACACAGCACAGAGACTGCTGACCGCATCATTTGCCGTCATGTCCCCGGCAAGGCTCCGGGCAAGTTCAGATATTTTCTCAAGTGTCTGCGGGGAAAAAGAGAGGTCTCCCCCCCTCTTTGCACTGACATACTGGGAGACCGCCGCCTTTGAAAGTCCAAGCCTGTTCGCGACCTGCTGCTGCGCAAGTCCGTCAGCAAGCATTATCCGTGCAAGTTCTGCGCGGATAGCGGGAAGGACTTTCTGCACTACTATCTCGCATGGAGGTCTCATTTTTTGCCCGTTCTTTCCTTGTAATCCTTTATTGCAGCATGCAGACCATCGGCTGCAAGGTTTGAGCAATGCAGTTTTATAGGCGGGAGTCCATCAAGCGCTTCAGCCACGTCGTTCCTGGTTATCTTTAGCGCTTCCTCAAGCGTCATGCCTTTTGCCATCTCTGTTATCATACTGCTTGTGGCGATCGCTGCGCCGCAGCCGAACGTCTTGAATTTGACGTCTTCAAGCCTGTTATCTTTGACCTTAATGTATATCCACATAAGGTCACCGCATGTCGGATTTCCAACTTTGCCTATTCCGTCAGCGTCCTTTATCTCGCCAACGTTGCGAGGGTTCGCAAAATGTTCCATTACTTTTTCGCTGTATCCGTCTGTCATGTAATTCATCTCGCCAATGGTGATATCATCCTTAACTTGTTCACGATTTCCGGAAGCGTTGAAACAACATAATCCACATCTTCCTGCGTGTTCCCGTGACCGAGCGTGAATCTCAATGAGCCGTGCGCTTCTTCATGTTTTAAACCTGTCGCCAGCAGTATATGGGAGGGTTCAAGCGATTTGGATGAACATGCTGAGCCTGTGGACGCAGCCACACCTTTCATATCCAGGTTCAATATCATGGACTCGCCCTCGATGAAGCTGAACCTGATGTTCGCATTATTTGGAAGGCGTTTAACCGGATGCCCGTTAAGGAAAGAATCTTTTATTTCAAGTACGCCTTTGATGAGCGAATCCCTGAGCCCGGTTATTTTGGCGGCTTCGGGAAGGCGTTCCTTTGCAAGCTGGGCAGCTTTTCCGAAGCCCACTATGCCGGGGACGTTCTCAGTGCCTGAACGGATGTCTCTCTCATGCCCTCCGCCGTGCAGCAGGGGTTCCAGCCCTGTACCTTTCCGGATATAGAGCGCGCCAACCCCTTTTGGTCCGTACAGTTTATGAGCGCTCAAGGAAAGGAGCGAGACCCCGATATTATCCACATTCAGCGGGATGTTTCCTGCGCTCTGGGCTGCATCTGTATGAAAAGGGATGTTCTTCTCTTTTGCAAGCTTTCCTATCTCCTCGATGGGTTGTATCGTCCCGATCTCGTGATTGGCATGCATAATAGTAATAAGTATTGTTTTTGGGGTTATAGCAGCTTCAACATCTGCCGGGTTTACGAGCCCTTCTTTGCTTACTGGAAGATATGTGACCTCAAAACCCTGTGATTCAAGATATTTGCACGTATGCAGCACTGCATGATGCTCTATAGAACTTGTAATTATATGGTCGCCTTTTTTCCTGTTCCTGTAAGCTAACCCTTTGATAGCGAGGTTATTGGATTCGGTGCCGCTGCCTGTGAATATTATCTCTTCTTTTTTAGCGCCTATCAGGTCGGCTACTTTAGTCCGGGCTTCCTCCATAGCTTTTCTTGCCTCGCGCCCCAGGGAGTACAGACTTGATGGATTCCCGAACTTTTCTGAAAAATAAGGAAGCATGGCTTCCATGACCGCTGCATCAACCTGCGTTGTTGAGCTGTGGTCCATATATATTTGACGGGTCATAGCTCACGGTATGTCCCCGTTAAAAATATACTTAACGATTGCGTCAAATGCCGTACACAAAATATAAATGCTAAGTACAAGTATTAGGGATGCCCAGAATACGGGCCGCGCCGGAAAATCCGGGGCTAAAGCCAAAGGAGGAATACTATGGCTAAAAAAGAAGAAACAAAAGAACCCAAAGAATCTAAAGAATCAGTAAAGGATGCCCATAAGAAAGAGGCACCAGCCAAAGAAGCGCCCCATGAGGGGAAGAAAGAGAAGAAAGAAGATAAGAAACACGAGGGGAAAGGGGAAGAGCACGCAAAAAAGGAGCGGAAAGGCGCTCCAAAAGAGGGGAAGAAAGAATCTCACCCGGTGAAGGAAGCGGGTCCTGAAATAAAACATATCGTGCGCATTGCGGATTCTGACCTTGACGGTAAAAGAAGCGTTCAGTATGCGCTTACCGGAATAACAGGGATAAGCCGACGCGTTGCAAAGATAGTCACAGTTAATGCAGGTCTTGACCCGATCGCTACGCTGGGATATCTTACTGACGCTGATATCGAGAAATTACAATTATCTGTGGATAACATTTCCACACTCCTCCCGACATGGATGATGAACAAGCAGAATGATATATTATCAGGCGATGACAGGCAGATCCTGGGGACTGATGTAATGCTGAGCAGGAATGAGGATATTAACCTCATGAAGAAAGTCCGTTCATACAAAGGCGTAAGGCATGATCGCGGTCTCAGGGTAAGAGGTCAGCGCTCCAGGTCCACAGGCAGGAAAGGAAAGACTGTAGGTGTCTCGCGTGCATCCATAGGAGCAGCCCAGGCGGCAGCCAAAGCAGGCGATAAGAAGGAAGAAAAGAAAGTGGAAAAGAAGGCGGGGGCTAAATAATGGGATACCCGGGAAAGAACACTAAATCATATGAAACGCCAAAACATCCATGGCAGGCAGCCAGGATCGCAAGCGAGGTCGAACTCGTTAAGGCATATGGTCTGCGAAACAAAAAAGAGGTATGGAAAGCCCACAGCAGCCTTAAGAATTACAGGGAACTGGCAAGAAAACTGCTCGCGCAGAGCGCGAAAGGAACGCTTTCAGGACATATCAAAACTGATGCGGATAACATCCTTAACCGCCTGAAACGATATGGTATGTTGAAATCAGAATCCGTACTTGATGATGTTCTCTCGCTCCAGGTTACAAATTTCCTTGACAGGAGACTCCAGACACAGGTGCACAAACAGGGACTTGCCAACACCATGAAGCAGTCAAGGCAGTTCATCGTTCATGGGCATATCTCTGTGGGCGGCAGGAAAGTTACAGTGCCGGGTTACATTGTTTCCAGGGATGATGAATTGAGTTTGAGCTATTACGGGAATTCACCATTATCTGGTGAAACTCATCCTTCAAGACCAGCCCAGGTAGTCAGGGAGATCGCGCAGGAAGCGGTCAAACCAGCACAAAATGATGGAGGTCGAAAATAATGGCAACTGAAAAATGGGGTGTAGCCCATATATATTCATCGTTCAATAATACCCTGATAACGATAACAGATCTGACAGGAGCAGAGACCATTGCCAAGACAAGCGGAGGCATGGTAACAAAATCTGCAAGAGAAGAGAGTTCCCCGTACACAGCCATGCAGATGGCAACCCAGATCGCTGAAAAGATCAGGGATAAGGGCGTTACTGGTATTCATATAAAAGTAAGAGCTCCTGGCGGAAACATGCAGAGAAGCCCGGGACCTGGCGCCCAGGCTGCAATCCGTGCGTTTGCCCGTGCAGGTATCAAAATAGGGCGCATCGAGGATGCAACACCAATACCCCACGATGGCACGAAGGCTAAAAAGGGAAGGCGCGTGTAAAATGGATATTGACATACTTGAATTATCAGAACGTAAAGCCAGGTTCATTCTATCCGGTGTATCTGTATCATTTGCCAATGCATTGAGGAGAAGCATTCTGGCTGAGGTTCCGGTAATGGCTATTGACGATATCAATATCTATGATAACACATCCGTCCTTTTCGATGAACAGCTTGCTCTCCGAATGGGTCTTATTCCCCTGAAAGCGGATACAAAGAATTTCTCCATGCCTGAAGATTGCACATGCGAGGGAAAGGGATGCCCGACCTGCCAGGTCTCAATGACCCTGAGCGCGGAAGGTCCCAAAGTCGTATACTCTGGCGATATCGTGTCCTCAGACCCTGGTGTGCATCCGGTGGATGCGACCATTCCGATCGTGGAACTCAAGGAAAAACACAAGGTCGTGATGGAAGCAATAGCAAGACTTGGAACGTACAGGAAACATTCCAAATGGCAGGCTGGCATAGTAAGCGGATACAAGAATATGCCCGTGCTGACGTTCAAAGAATGTGATCTGTGCGGGGAATGCGTCAAGGTCTGTCCGCGCGATATACTGGAAATCGAAGGGAAAAAAGTGAAGATCACGGACAAGGGTTTGGTCGAATGTTCCCTTTGCAAGTTATGCGCGAAAGGCTGCGAAATGGATGCGATATCTGTTAGCTATGACCCTGAATCTTTTGTGATGATGTTCGAGACAAGCGGCGGTATTACAGCTGCCGAACTTGCCGTTGAGGCTGCTGGCAGCATCAGGGCAAGAGCACAGAAGATGGGAGAGATACTCGATACGCTTTAGAGTATCAATAAAATATATCTTTAAGCTCCACCATACGGAGCATTCTATTTGCGGAGGTTGCCCAGACCGGTCAAAGGCGCCAGCTTGAGGGGCTGGTTTCGAAGGAATTCGTGGGTTCAAATCCCATCCTCCGCAT
>JAHIHJ010000341.1 GCA_018899795.1 Methanobacteriota archaeon | reverse complement strand
TCTTATGTCTCCTTCTGTGACATAAGATCCATCTACGGTCTTGAAGATGTAAAGACCAGTACAAAGACACTGCCTTTCCTTGAATTCGAAGAGTTCGGCTCGCAGATAAAGCTAACCGTATTCGACCTTGGAGCGAAATGGTTCGTCAAACAAGCGGAAGCAATTGAAAGTATCAACAGCAACCCTGCGCTGGCATCATTCTTTGAGAGCTATGATTCACTTCCCGTCAGCTATGAGAAGGCAAAAGCCTCAAACATGCCAAAAGAGAGCGGTCGTGAATGGATCAACTCGCTTATCAAATCCATAGAAACAGAGAAAGGTTCTGAGGAGATGTTAAGACTTGCCCATATCGTGTCTCCTGAAGATGTCAGGCAGACTATGAAAGACCTTGTTCTTACAAAAGAACAGGAAGGCGAGATAGAGAAGATCGTAAAGGCTATCCAGTATCGCGATTACCTGAAGCGGATAGGTCTTGTGGAGATAGGAAAACTCCTGTTCGTTGGACCGCCGGGAACGGGAAAGACCTCAGTTGCCCGCGCGTTGTCCGGTAAACTGGGCATTCCAATAGTTGAAGTAAAACTCTCACAAATTGCAGACCAGTACCTTGGCGAAACAGCCAAGAACATAGACAGGGTATTCGAACTTGCTAAACGCCTTAGCCCCTGCATACTTTTTATCGATGAGTTCGATTTCGTTGCAAAAGCAAGGGCGACAGATGAGCATGCCGCGCTGAAAAGAGCTGTGAATACCCTGCTCAAAGCAATAGACGAGATAAGCCTGGTAGAGCACGGCGTTCTTCTTATTGGCGCAACGAACAACCCTGACATACTTGACAACGCAGCATGGAGGCGGTTTGATGAAATAATGGATTTCAAGCTTCCTGATAAAGACATGCGGAAAAAAATACTTGATATAGTGCTTCGGGAGATCGAAGGTACTTTTGATACCGAAGAGATAGCTCTCAAATCAGAGGGATACTCAGGCTCTGACCTGCGCCTGATAGCGAGAGAGGCTGTACTTAATGCCCTTATTACAGAGAGAATGGCGCTCACACAGCAGGATCTGCTGCGCGGGATAGATGAGTTCAATAAGAGGATCACGCTAAAGACAAAGGACGAAACCGGATGAAAGTAACCCTGCTGGGTACAGGGGATGCAGTAGGAACACCGAAGATCGGATGTTCCTGTCCTGCCTGCATGGACGCTCTTGCAGGCGGTAAAAGCAGAAGGCTTAGGTTTTCGGTGATGGTTGAGTCCTCAAATGGTAAGGTGCTCATAGATACAAGTCCTGACCTTCGGTGGCAGTTACTGAAAAAAGGTATCAGCCACATTGATGGGGTGATATGGACTCATTCGCATTATGACCATTATGCCGGGTTCGGGGATTTTCACCGTATCCAGAACGGCGTGAATGTGTATGGGGTGAAAAGCACGCTTGATTATATCCTGAACTACCTGTATTTTATGAAGCCGGTAAGGCATGATGTGGAGTTCTACAAGCCATTCGAGTTGATAGGTCTTGAGATGATGCTTGTGGAGGTCAACCATCCACCTCTTGAAGATCCTGCGGGCGTAATAATAAAGGACGGAAAAAGCAAGGTGGTTATCACGGGCGATACCACGCGAAATATCCCGAAAAAAACCCTTGAACTGATGATGGAACCCGATCTTTTTATCGCAGATGCCATAATCCCGCCCAGGGGAAATATTAGCAAACACATGAACTCCCAGGAAGCGATGGAACTTGCATCGCTTTTGAATGCAAAAAAAACCGTGCTCACTCACTTGAGCCATATGTTTCCTCCCCATGATGAAGCTGTTAAAGAATGGCCGCTTGGCTATGATGGGATGGAATTTGAGTTTTAGACCGCAAATAGCGCTTTAATCTGAGAACTCTCTATTCGTAATGTTATTATTTTCCTCCATATGTTCATGAAGGGATCGTTCATTTTTCTGGAACAATCTTATCCATATTTCTATCCCGAGGTCTTCGAACTCGTTTTTTTCCATAAGCGGAAAGTATATTAAATACACTGACATAATGGTATTCACTTCTTCTAAATCAAAGAACAGGTGAAATCCCATCTGCGAAATGGTCGAGGAAAGTTAAAAATCAAACAAGGAATAAACATGGACGAAACCCCTACAGCTACAAATTTTAATGTAAATGACCTGACAGAAAATTCAAAAAATGTTAATGCCACCATAAAAGTGATCGAAATAGGCGAGGTAAAGGACATACCTTCAAGATTCGGAGATAAACGGGTATGCGAAGTAAAAGTCGCAGATGCATCAGGATGTATCCTGCTATCCTTATGGGATGACCAGATCGGAAAGATCGCTGTCGGGGACACCTTATCCATCCAGAACGGCTATATTTCCATCGTCAGGAACTCGATGAGATTGAACATTGGAAAATATGGAAAAATGCTTCTGTCCGAAGAAGCGCTTACCGAAGTGAACACTGAAAATAATGTTTCAGACAGACACGTTGACCAACCGGAAAGACCAAGGCGCACCGGATATGGCGGTGGCGGAGGCGAACGCAGCAGTGGTGGCGGCGGGTACGGCAGCATGTACGGTGGAGGCGGCGACCGCAATTTCAGCATCAGACGCAGCAGCTATGGCAGCGGAGGCAGTGGCGGTAGCGGCGGTGGAAGAGGCAGTGGAAGCAGGGATTCACGCGGCGGCGACAAGAAAGGCGGTAGAGGAAGAAGGTAATTTACCTTCTACTTTTATTTTTTTTATTAATGCTTTTTATACTCAATCAACATATACAGTAATTCAATGCTGGAAAACATTCCGGATACATTTCTTAATACCACGAATAAGGAATTTCGTGTCCTTATCGCCATAGAGAACAAGATGAAGTTCTACGAATGGGTGCCGATAGAAGAGATAGCCGGTTTTTCAGGGTACAATCTCAAAGTGACCGGACACATCTTATCCACCCTTGCACAGAAAAAACTCATTCATAGAAAGGTCGCAGCGTATGAAGGATACAGGATATACTTTGAAGCTTATTATATCCTGGCTCTGAAAGCGTTCGTAGAGCGCGGTTCTGTCAATGCTATCGGGGAATTTATTGGAGTAGGGAAAGAGTCAAGGGTTTACTGTGCAGTTGGCGGCATGACGAACAGGGAAGTTATCATAAAGTTTCACACCGAAGGTCAGATGAGTTTCAAAAAGGTCAGGGTAAAAAGAGAACATCTCGAAGACCGAAAACATCTTTCCTGGCTGTATGCTTCGCGCCTTGCTGCAAAAAGAGAGTACGATGCCCTGAAACTCCTGTATCCGAAGGTTTCTGTTCCTGAGCCTATCGATCATAACAGGAATGCAATTGTGATGGCTGTACTGAAAGGACAGGCGCTTGCACATACAAAGGTGGATGACCCTGAATGGTATCTTGACCAGATACTGGCACAGGTGAAAAATGCCGCTCAGCTCGACTTCATCCACTGCGACCTTAGTGAGTTCAATATATTCGTTAATCCGCATGGATGCGAAATATTCGACT
>JAHIHJ010000340.1 GCA_018899795.1 Methanobacteriota archaeon | reverse complement strand
TCCACAATTGTCGATATCGGATGAGTATCCACACTTATGCCCATCTCTTCCACTGCAGCCATACCGTTCACTCCAGCGTATGCTGCCACGCCCACCCTGCCGGCATCCACAGGAGCATTCAGCACTGCTTTCCCAGGTTTTCCTATCTCTGCTATACTACCAATTCTTAGATCCATGATAGTATCAAGCACCTTTTCTGCCTCAGACAAAGCGGACTCTGGTATTTCCCTCAGGTTAGAAAGGAGCGTTCCATTCCCGGTGCTCACTGCATCAAGCACTCGAGTCATCTTACGCGAAATGAATATCCGCATAGGATCGATGGTGGTTCCTGTATAAGAGATGATATCTTCAAAGCGCACAGGCTTTTTATTTTCCACTCTCAGTATCCCGCCGTACCTTGTATTCACAGGTATGCCGGTCTTCATCAGTATTCCGTCGATCGTGATGCTGCACATCGTATCGATACCGATTTTTCCCATGGGTATCTTAATATCAGGAGTGATCGTGCCTTCCTCAATTATTTTGATATATGGGCTGATGGAAAATCCGCCATTTACTACGTCTCTAAGTATCTCTATTGTCCTGTCAAAATCATCCTTGTCTATTATCGAGGTGTTAGTTATTACCTTTCCCTGCCCGGTCTTCAGGTCAAACGTTGTGTCGTAGATGAATTTTTCTATTCGCGTAATAATGAAACCCAGCCTGTCGCCGACAAGCGCATTGTTGAGTTCGTCGATCCCGCGCTCTGTAATAACGCGCCCGTCATAGCCCTGCCTGTTGGTCAGGCCGCGTTCATCCAGGATGCGCAGATGATAACGGACGCCCCGCTCTCCTATAGGGTATCCGTGCTCGTTCATCCTGTCCGCTATCAACCGCGCGCCTATCGGTTCGTGGTTATCATGGAGTATCCTCAGTATCTCTATTAGCTTTCTCTGCACCATCGAATCGATAGTAGTTGTTGTCATTTTACCTTTTTTAGATTATGTTCAGGTAGCGGTTTATTTCCCAGTCATGCACGCTTATCCTGTATGCATCCCATTCAGCCCTTCCGAGCCTCATGAAGTCTCCAAATACGTGTTCTCCGAGGGCACCCCGTATAACGCTGTCGGTCTCAAGATTATCCAGAGCTTCTTTCAGGCTGCCGGGGAGTGAATCAATTCCGTGTTTCTTCCGTTCTTCATCGCCCAGGTGGAAGAGGTTGAGCGTTGTTGGCTCGCCTGGATCTATCTGGTTCTCAACACCGTCAAGTCCTGCCATCAGGATAACTGCAAAGGACAGATATGGATTGCATGAAGGGTCAGGGCTTCGCAGTTCGACGCGCGTGCTCATGCCCCTTGCAGCAGGGATGCGTATCATCGATGAGCGGTTCGCGCCCGACCATGCAATATATACCGGGGCTTCATATCCCGGAACTATTCTCTTATATGAGTTCACGATCGGATTTGTGACAGCAGTGAAGGATTGTACATGTTTTTTCAGGCCGCCAATGAAATATCTTAATGTATCGCTGACTTCCATATCCTTTGATTCATCAAAGAAAGCATTCATTCCATTCTTGAATAGTGAAATATTCGTATGCATACCTGACCCATTTATCCCAAAGATTGGTTTTGGCATAAAAGATGCATGCAGGTTATTCATCCGTGCGATAGTTTTTGTGACGAACTTGAACGTGATGACATTATCCGCAGTTGTCAATGCATCGGCATATTTGAAATCTATCTCATGCTGGCCATTTGAGACTTCATGGTGGGATGCTTCAATGTTGAACCCCATTTTCTCAAGCGCTACAACTATTTTCTGACGGATATCTTCAGCCTGGTCAACCGGTGGGAAATCAAAATAGCCCCCGAAGTCATGCGGTATGTTGGTGGCCTGGTCGTCGTTTCTCTTGAAGAAAAAGAATTCAAGCTCAGGTCCGGTGTTCATGACAAAACCGCGTTTTACCGCTTCCTTAAGGGCTCTCTTTAAAACGTAGCGCGGGTCGCCTTCGAACGGCTTTCCGTTGGGTTTGTAGACGTCACAGATAAGCCTTGCCACCTTTCCTCCGTTCACATCCCAGGGAAGGATCTGGTATGTATTTATGTCGGGTTTCAGCAGCATGTCCGACTCTTCTATCCTGACAAACCCCTCGATAGAAGAACCGTCAAAGGCAATACCTGAGTTCAAGGCTTTCTCTGCCTGGGAAACAGGTATTCCTACATTCTTGACCATGCCCCCAATATCAACGAATTGAAGTCTTAAGAACTGAACCTGGTTCTGTTCTATTGATTTTAATACATCTTCATTTGTTCTTATCATATTGATGCTCCAAATAATGCAATATTTACTTGTTTTTTCTATTCCTTTGATAAACGTTTATTTACTTAATAGTTTTTAAGCGGTTTTCGAATTATGGGTTCCGGTTTTCCCCGGCAGTTCTTCAAAACTCATGCTTTTTATGAATTCCTGAATCTTTTCCGTTGTCGGTTTTGCCATTGTCGTATCTCCATTGAAGTTTATAGTCGCGCATACCTTGCTTAAGTCTATTAAGTTTTAACCTTTTACAATATTTTTTCCCAACTTGAGCGTAGACTCAAGTGAAGGCATGCGTGACCGACTATAGGCTACCGTTTGTATACTTATATAGTTTTCTATAAAATGGCAATCACCGGAAAAAAAATATCCGGACTCTACAAAAGTTTTATCCGACAAAAAAACTTAAATACTATTAATAATCATTATAGACTACGGGTATCAGCGTGGTAGTCTATTTTAACATTCTACCTGGAATCGTCCTATCCTATCCATTGAAACCTGACGCAGGTACCCTCCATTTCTTCTGATTAAATATAAACGCTCATACAACATTTTTCATGATATGAAGATTGCCGTGGTATTTGACAGCGCAGGAACGCTACTGCGAATGCACCGCGTAGCGAAAAACGTGTCGACAGGTGAATTCCTGGATGAAGTGGTCTCTACCGAACTTGTCGGAAAAAAGCCATACTGCGCCCTCATGGTGATGCAGGTTGATTCGTCCAGGCTCGTGCAATGTCCGTCCGGGATGCTGATCTCGGATTTCATCAGAAAGCATAATATCGATATTGAAGTAGCCTGTTCCAGAAGCAAAATAGATAAAAATGATGCTCTGAAGGTGATCATGAAAGATACTTCGGCGCGGATGAAAGACCTTCAGGACGTAATGGCTGTGGTCAGGAAGAAGTGCAGGAATATTTTCTATATGGGTGTGGGTCTCATCATCGATGTGGATACGTCGAGCATACCTTACGTGATATGCACTGGCGGGAAAGTATATTCGAAATCATCGTTTGTCATAAAGACATTGAACGAGATGGGCGTTGGCGTGTATATCGCCTCAGGGGACAGCATGAGGAACCTGTCAGTTCTTGCAGAGAACGTGTGCGTGCCGCTCCAGTGCGTGTTCGAGATATCCACTCCAGAGAGAAAAGAGGAGATTGTGAAGAGTTTAAAAAAGGAGTATGACCGGGTTATCATGGTAGGTGATGGTATCAATGATATACTCGCGATGCGCGCCGCGGATCTTGGAGTGCTCTCGATCCAGCAGACCGGGAAGTGCCCGCCACTTCTGTGCGAGGAGGCGGATGTGGTGATAAAGGATATCGGGGAGATAATAGGGATCGTTGAAAGACTTGATTAGTCCCGGAATATCTTCTCCAGTTCCTTCAGATCAACGCACCTGGCGTGCCCTGTCCGTATTGAAAAGCTCTTTGCAACAACCGCATAATGTTCCTTCCTGTTTTTGTTGTTCCAGTTGACGAACTTTGCTTTTTCCTTCAATTCTTCATATAATTTTTCAGCGTTCACATTATCCTGCCACTTGCACTCGCAGAAAAGAATTTCCCCGGTCTGTTCGTTTAAAGCAACACTGTCGATCTCAAGCTCTCTCCTCTGTTCATTTTCCCTGTAAAAACCCCACCATCTTCCAGCCCGTGAAATAGGAAAAGGTGAAATTTTCCTTATTGCTTCTTTCCGTATAAGATTTTCAAATTTCCTGCCCGTATAAGCATTAAAGTTCTTTTTAAGGGTCTCATCAAGATATCTCATTTCACCTAACTCAATATCAGAGCGGTAAGGTTCGAAAAAACGGGAATAGAAATCAAAAAGATTATCATCTATCGTGTAAAGCGTTTTTTTGCTTTTTTTCTCTGTCACAGGGATTTCTTTTTTGATTATGCCAAGCATCATAAGTATCTTGAGATACCTGTCCATATCAGACGCTTTGATCCCTGTTTTGTCTGCTATTTCCGCAACTTTCGCATTCCCCTGGGCGATGGCGGAAAGAATTCCCTTATAAACATCAGGTTCCCTCATTTCCTCCCTGAGAAGAAAATCAACTTCCTCATACAGCCGCCCTTTTTTCGAAAGGATCTCCTTTTTTGCATTTTCAAGCGCAGATATGCCCGGATCAAACTTATTGAGATAAAAGGGGACACCGCCAAGAATGGAATAGACCCTGATATTCTCCTCAATACCATAGCCGGGAAAGAAATCCTTGAAATACCTGAAATTAAGGAAATCGAGTTTCATATGCCCGGTTTTCCTGCCGTAAAGCGGATTCTTATATCCCAGCAGGCTTTCCATCATACTGATGCTTGAGCCGCATATAATGAGCATCATATTTTTATCTTTCAGTACTTCATCAATAACTCCCTGGAACAGCGAAGGTACAGAATCATCCTTCTCAACAAGATATGAGAATTCATCCAGTACGACAACAAGTTTGTCCTTTGCCTTTGGCATCAGGTAAGAAAATATTTCTTCAATATCCCCGGAAGCTATCTCTGGCTCCCGGAGGAACTTTGCGACCTCCTGCTTGAACTTTGAAATGTTTGCAGATGTGCCTGCCTTGTTGCACAGCATGTAAATATGCGGCTTGTCTTTTACAAAGTTCTTTATCAACTCGGTCTTCCCGATCCTCCTTCTGCCGTAGATGACGATAAAATCAAAGCCATGCTGCCTGTATCTTTCTTCCAGGAGCGCCATTTCATCATTTCTATCAATGAACAGGAACATAATCCTAATGTTTGTGTTCCTAAAGATATAAGAGTTTCGATTGACTGAATTTGATGGATTATCACGGATCCGTGCGGACTATTTTCAATTGCATTAATATAGTGGAAGTTAATATATTTATGATTATTGGAGAAATAGATTTTTGATACAGCATACAAAATGATAGTAAGAACCTCGACTTCAATCAAAACAAATAAATAGGCATCGTTAAATCAGTGAATATCATTTAAGAGTGTAAATGAATAAAGATTTGGTGCATCAATATATAAAATTATATAATATTGCATATGAAGAACTCGGAAGTAATTTAGTGAGAAAGCTGAGTGATTCTGAAGTTATTAATTGGATTTCAAGAGAGAATTGGTTAATGTTGCCCCTTCCCGCAGAAACAAAAATGGAAAATGCAAAGAATCGATGGAACCCTAATATTTATATAATTTTATATAAAATAAACAGTGGAAAAGAAAAAATCGGGGTAGGTCTGACATGTAATACCATTGATAGTGTCGAAAAAATG
>JAHIHJ010000339.1 GCA_018899795.1 Methanobacteriota archaeon | reverse complement strand
GAAGTACTTCTTTCACGTCTTTAGCCTTTCTTTTCAGGAACCCAGCTATTTTTTCAATGTTATGAACAATACACATCATAATGAATTCCACCTTTGCTTTATCTTCTCCCCTCAAAAGAAACTCTGTAAATCCCCTATTCTGTTTCATCTGGCCAAAAACAGGCTCAACTGTTGACATACGTTCCTGATACAGTTCCTTCCCTTCATCGGTTCTTAGTTTTTTCCTCATATCTTCCATTAAATATTCCCGGGGATCTCTTGAAATAATTCTTTTTTCAGCTTTCGTACATGCATTTTTCAATACACAAATGGAACAATGATCACCAATATATTGTTTCAGATATGGTTCATCATCTCTTTTTTGAACCCTTTTAAACGGCACCGTGATGCCAGCAGGGCAATAGTAACAATCATTTTCTTCATCAAATCGGAACATAGATTTCCTGAAATACTTACTTTTTCCTCGTTCCTCTACTTTAAAAAAATTGTCTGGAATATATGCATCAATCCCGATTCGGTTCAGCAATTCGAGATTGTCATAAGAGAAATAACCAGCATCTGACAACAATATTGTGGGCTTGTAACCCATTGTTGCCCAGATGAGTTGAATCATTGGATCAACTTGATTTACATCATTTTCATCAGTAACAAGATCAGCTGCAACGATTACCTGTTCCTTATCATCAACAGCGATCTGCCCGTTATAAGAAGGTTTTTTCGAACCATCTTTATGTTTCATAATTTTCGCATCGTTGTCGGTAACGTTTATTTTATCGAGTTTTTCTTCTTCGAGCTTCTTTTTTGCAGCCTTTTCGTTTTATCCACTAATTCTTTTGGTATCTGATATGGTGTAGATTCACCATACATCTCATCTTCTGCTTTGTCGATTTCGATGCTTTCTTTAAGGATTTTATCAATTTCTTTGTCAAGTGCATCGGCGTTTTTGCTTTGCTTTACAGAAGCATTTGCTTTAATTTTGGTTCCGTCAAGTGATATTTTACCAGCACCAAGCATACCCATTTCTTTGCATAATGTTACTACCTGGGAAAAAACATCCTTGATTGAATCAAGATGGGTTGAACGAAAACGGCAAATCGTTCGAAAATCAGGGTGCTGCATCGCTGCAAGATACATAAAAGCAGTGTCGGTATGGGTCATTTTATGTATGTCTCTTGAACTACGGATGTTTATCATGTAGCCATATAATAGGATTTTTATAAGTAATCGTGGATGGTAGGCGGGGCAACCATCTTTTGAGTATTTGGATTCGAAAGTTGTGATATCAATTGCATCTATTATGTCATTCAAAATTCTACCTATATGGTCTTCCGGTATGAAGTTTTCAAGACTTATTGGAAGTAAGAATTGCTGCTTTTGGTCATATTTTTTAAACATAATTACACCTGTAATATTTATTAATTATTATAAATATACTTATTATGTGATAATTGGTTTTAAAGTATATAAAACTGTCGATGCATAGTGTAATTTATGGTAAATCTTGAAGAAACTATTGAATATTTTTAGAATTGGGGGTTTTGGGACAGCCTGTCAGGCTGGATTTTCACCAGCTGGCGAGTATGAGCTTTGCTCGGCGCGCCCATTGGGCGGGTTGCTGTGTGGGGTTCTAATAAATGCTAATGCCTGGCTACAAATCTACGTTCATTGGCGTCATGCCTGTCGCAATGCATAGACACGTAGGACAGATTTAAATATTCTAAATGCCTTGTATTTCAACGGTGCAAAGATAATGCCAGTTCCCGAAGTTGAACCTGAAGATGATGAACTCAATGCTATCGTCGAAGGTAAAAAGGAATTCAAGACATGCAAATATACGGATTGGAGTATATTAAAAGCGAGAAGAAGCACATCAGCAACAACAGGGGCAAGTATATAAAGAATTAAATTGTATGCTATATAATCGTAAATTGATATTATGGAACTGACTGCAATAATCAAAAAAGGTGAAAAGCAATTTGTAGCTCTGTGCCCTGAAATAGATGTTGTCAGCCAGGGCTTTTCTATTGAAGAGGCGCTGAATAATCTTAAAGAAGCTGTGGAAGTTTACATCGAAGAGATGGGCTTACCTGAAGAAATAAAGCGGAGTGATACGCTTATCGCTCATTTTGAGGTGTTCCCACATGGTGAAACTACCCGTACTGTCGGGGCATGAATTGATCAAAATTCTAAAGAAGATCGGTTTTGAGCCGGTAAGACAGAAAGGAAGTCATATAGTTCTTGTTAACAAAAGTGGTGAATCAAAAAGAGCAGTGGTAGTTCCAAACCATAAGGAGATCGATCCGGGAACTCTGCTTGAAATTATCAGGCAAGCCGGTTTGAAAAGGAATGATTTTGAGAAATTAATATAAATTCCAATCTTAAATGCAGAAAAAACTGATCGTATCCAACCCTAAAATAATGCCGGGATCTCTGACGAAGAAGTGCTTGAGATAGCTAATGAGAAAAATGAATTGCTTTTGACGGCTGATAAGGACTTTGGCGAGCTTGTTTTTCGTCAGCGGCGCGTCCAGCGGAGTTGTGCTGATCCGATTGGCAGGGCTTTCTCCCACCCGGAAAGCCGAGATAGTGGTTTCTGCCATAAAGAAGCACGGAACAGAACTTAAGCATTCATTTTCAGTAATAACTCCGGGAGCCGTCCGTATTCGTCACGAGATCGAATAAATGCAGAGACGTTTTTTGCATCGGGAACTACAGGGGCACCAAGTCGCCCTATATCCCGCGAAACCTCATTCTTCGCTACACTGCGCCCGGCGACCTTGTGCTTGACAAAATGGGTCCTTTTAGAAGATGGAACCATTATTCCACTTGAGTCCAAAAACAGGAATAATATCCAGAAAAAGGAGCTAAGGATCAACGGAAATCAGATAATATTTCTGCCGTTATGGAAATGGCTGCTGCAATGGATAGAGATAGGAATTGAAAAATCGGACTGGAGGGAATGAGATTTACTTTGTCTAAGTGGAATTGTTTGAGAATATCAACTTCGTATGGAGTTCGTACGAGTTCGTTGTTTGGTCTATCCTTTTTCATACCAGAAGATAATAAAAAGTTTCAAGTATCTGCCAATAACCTTTAATAGCTCATAAATGAATTTTGAGCCGGGCCCCGATGGGGTAGTCCGGATATCCTTTGAGATTGCGGATCTTAAGACCTGGGTTCAAATCCCAGTCGGGGCGCTCGATTTAAGGTGAGAGGTTGATACAGGCGGTGGTGGGCAGGGTAACACCTCATTGTAAAAGCGGTTAAATACCAGTAATCCAATCTAAGCACATTATTTTCATTGGAGGATTCATTGCAACCGGTTGTAAATATAGGCATAGTAGGACATGTTGACCACGGCAAGACCACTCTTGTAAGGGCACTTTCCGGCGTATGGACTGACAGGCACAGCGAAGAAATTAAAAGAGGCATCTCTATCAGGCTGGGCTATGCTGATGTTGTGCTCAGGAAATGCCCGAAATGTCCGGAACCGGATAGTTACACAGTTAAAGAAGTATGCGAAAAGTGTGGGGAGAAATCCGAAGTGCTTCGCGCGATATCATTTGTCGATTCCCCTGGTCACGAAACCCTTATGGCTACCATGCTGTCAGGCGCTGCGCTCATGGACGGGGCGCTTCTTGTAATAGCTGCGAACGAACAATGCCCGCAGCCCCAGACAAAAGAGCACCTCATGGCACTGAACATCATCGGGATAAAAAATATCGTTATCATCCAGAACAAGATAGACATAGTCCCCCGTGAGAAAGTCTTGGAGAATTATAACCAGATCAAAGCGTTCGTCAGCGGGACCGTGGCAGAGAATGCACCGATAATCCCGGTCTCAGCCCAGCAGAACGCCAATATTGACCTTGTGATAGAAGCTATTGAAAAAAACATCCCTACACCAGTTCATGATATGGATAAACCGCCCCTGATGTTCGTTGCGCGCTCATTCGATGTAAATAAACCCGGGACCCTTCCTGAAAAGCTCGTAGGTGGAGTCGTAGGCGGCTCATTGAGCTGCGGGCGACTGCATTCAGGCGATGAACTTGAACTTCGCCCGGGTAGAAAAGTGGAAGCAGGCGGAACAGTCAAATGGGTGCCCATCAAGACCACCATCACACAGATATTTGCAGGCAAATCCGAAGTGGATGTGGCTGCTCCGGGGGGTCTTATCGGTGTGGGCACAAAACTTGATCCATTCCTGACAAAAAGCGACTCGCTTGTGGGTCAGGTAGCAGGTCTTCCAGGCTCCATCCCTCCAACTATTGAAAGTTTCATCATGGAAACAAAACTGCTTCCCCGCGTAGTGGGAGTGAGCGATGAATATAAGGTCGAGCCCATACGTTCCAACGAACCCCTGATGCTCAACATCGGGACTGCGACTACGATCGGCGTGGTGACGAGCGCGCGGGGGAACGAAGCTGAAGTAAAACTCAAAAGACCTGTATGCGCTGATAAAGGCTCCCCTGTTGCGATCAGTCGCAGGGTAGGGGCGCGCTGGCGGCTTATAGGTTCAGGAATTTTGATAGATGTTTAAATGAGAAGAGAAGTGATAATTGACACTAACGGGCTTATGATCCCTGGGCAGTTCGGTATTGATATCTTTATGGAGTTGAAGCGGCTGGGATTTGATTCATATGTTGTTCCGAGGGCATCTGTCAGGGAGCTTGAAAAAATATCCAGGCACGGGAGGGGTATGGACAGGACTGCGGCAAAAATTGCAATATCCCTCCTGGAGAGATGTGCCATAGTTGAAAAGGAAGGTTTTGCGGATGATGTCATCATGGAATTAGCCACCAGTACAGAAGACCCTGTACTTACCAATGATATTGAATTAAAGAAAAGATTATGTAGTAAGGGAGTTACTATTGTACAACTTCGGGAAAAGACCCATTTAAGTTTATAATATCTTTTATTAAGAGGATCCAAATGTATAAAAAAATGAGATTAGCAGATACGGTGAGAATAGCGCCTGAACTACTCGGTGCGCCTGTAGAAGAGGCTGTCAAACTCGCGCTTCGCGATAAGCTTGAAGGACTTGTGGATAAGACTCTCGGAGCGATAGTCACGATAATGGACGTTATAGAAGTTGGCGAAGGACATATAATCGCAGGGGATGCAGGAGTATACTATGATACGGTTTTCGACTCCGTAACATTTATGCCCGAGTTACAGGAAATAATCGAAGGTACTGTCCTTGAAGTTGTAGAATTCGGGATATTTGTGGGTATCGGCCCTCTTGACGGTCTCGTTCACGTCAGCCAGCTTACCGATGAATTCGTGAGCTACGACGAGAAGAACTCACGGCTCATCACCAAGGAATCGGGTCGTGCCATCACAGTGGGCGACCGGGTCAGGGCAAGGGTAGTTGCAGTGAGCCTCAATGAGCGTGAGCCCAGGGACAGCAAGATAGGTCTTACTATGCGACAGCATGCCCTTGGTAAACTGGACTGGCTTGAAGAAGCCCGCCTGGCAAAACAAAATGAAGCAGCAGGGGAAACAGAGGGAAAGTCTAAGAAGAAAAAGAAAGACGACGCAAAGGAAAGCTCTCCCAAAAAATCTGAAGAGGGGAAAAAGTAATGCCTGAGAACGTTTGCAAGGAATGCCACAGGCTGGTTACAGGACAGGTATGTGATAAATGCAATTCAACATCCCTGACCTCTGACTGGAGCGGTTATGTCGTGATAATGGATATTGAAAAATCAATGATCGCGAAAAGGCTCGCGGTTAAATCTCCCGGAAAATATGCGTTAAAGGTGCGGTAGTTTGAAAAAATACTGCCTTCCGAAAGAACTGCGGGAAGAATTGCGAAAACTCCATGGAGAACTTTATCCGGGAGACGGGGTTGAGACCGCTCGGAATATAATAAGGGACCTCAAATCTCCAGCCAAGATAATCACTGTTGGAGATATCATAACTTTCAATCTTCTGAGCGCAGGTGTTGTACCGAATATATCTTTTGTGGATGACAGGACAAAACGCAGCCCTGTATCCAATGAAGTGACGCACGGCACAAAACACCCTCATTTCAAAACGATCACGGTGGAAAATCCCCCCGGGACGATAACGGAAGAACTGCTGCAGGAGGTCGCTAAGGCGATGACCTCTGAGAATCCGTTACGGATATTTGTGAAGGGAGAGGAGGACCTGGCAGCTCTTCCCTCTATTGCGATGGCGCCCCTGTCATCAGTAGTTATATATGGGTTGCCGGAAGAAGGGGCGGTACTGGTCAGAGTGACCGAGAGCAAAAAAAAAGAGATACAGTCATTACTTGATAGAATGAAATGCAAGGAGGAAATATAATGGAACTCCAAATCACTAAAGATAAAAAAAACCCCCTGTTAAAAAGGAGGGAGGTTTCAATAAAGATCAATAATAAGGGAACTCCCTCAAGAATAGACGTGAAGAACAAACTTGCCGCATTGGCAAATTCCAAACCCGAACTGATAGTCATTGAGCATCTTGACACGGTCTTCGGGAAGATGGAACTTACCGGAACTGCGAGCATATACGAGAGCGAAGAGCGGTTGAAGCAGCTGGCTCACCAGCATCTGATGGCGCGGGGCGTGCCCGTACCTAAAGAGGGAGAGGCAGCAGCGCCGGAAGCAGCAAAAGAACATGAAAAGAAGTGATCCTGATGGCAGTAAATGAATTTTACGAAGTTAGCGGGGATAAAGCTAAGAAGATAAGGCAGTCGTGTCCACGCTGCGGTCCGGGAGTGTTTCTCGGAG
>JAHIHJ010000338.1 GCA_018899795.1 Methanobacteriota archaeon | reverse complement strand
CAGCGGCATGCTTCCGATTTGTCAAAAGCATTTCAGGATAATTAGCGGGGAAAAAATTGCAGAAGAACTGAAAGAGATATCCCTGGAGGATGATGATCTTGGGAAAGCTGCGAAGGAAGCTTTGAATTATATAGAAATAGTATCAGCCGGTAAAAAATTTGATATCGGTGAAGATGAAGCCCTGGAATTGCTGGAGAAGATGGGGGCAGATATTTTAATATCTGATGACATAAGATTTGTAAAAAAGCACAGGAATAATGAAAAAATTAGCTTCAGCGTTCTGTTATTGGGCATTCTGATGGAAAGAAAGAACATATCGAAAATTCAATTTCTCAATGCAGTCAATGTAATGTTTGGAAAAAGAAAATGGGAAGAGAACCTGATCTATCTTGTAGCTAAGAACATGCTGGAAGAAGACTAAGGGGAACCATGAACGAAAATCCATTCTTCTGAAACCATATTAATATCAATTATTCCACACGCACCAAGCCCCCCCTAATGACTCCACACCCAGCGTTCGTCCACCGCCCGAAATCCACCTGCTTGCATCACAGTGCGGGAGGCTGGGCGGCAGTGATGCGTTCCAGGATAATGTTAATTAACAGAGTGTGTTGTATGCAGTCCTTGAATCATACTGCACAAAACTTTATATATTTGTGCAGTTAAATGATGCTACATGAGAGAAGTCATACTGCGGCAGAAGCAGGAAAAGGAGAAGATATTAAAAACGGCATACGTTCCGCGCGAAGTCTCAAAAAATATTGAAAAATACGTCCAGAGCGATATAATAAAAGTAGTTACCGGGATACGAAGATGCGGCAAATCAGTATTCTGCTTTATGGCGCTGCGAAACATTGGCTTTGCGTATGTGAATTTCGACGAAAAGGAACTCGCAGAAGCAAAGAACTATGACGAGATCCTGAAATACATAAAGGAATTTTACGGCGATATAAACTATCTTCTTCTGGATGAAATACAAAACCTTCCAAAATGGGAGCTATGGACAAACAGCCTGAAAAGAAGGGGATACAATCTTCTCATTACGGGCTCAAACGCAAAGCTTCTGAGCGCTGAACTTGCAACTCACCTTACAGGAAGGCATTTGTCCGTTGAAATGTTCCCCTTCTCGTTCAAAGAATCTTTGCAGGCATCAGGATTTGAATTCAAAAAAGAATACACGCAGGAAGAGATCGGAGAAATACTGAACCTGCTAAAAAAATACATTGATGTCGGGGGATTTCCTGAAGTTGCAGTCAAGGGATATGATTACGCCTACCTTCAAAGCCTTTTTGACAGCATCATATTCAAGGACATCGTAAAACGATATCGCATAAGGTATTCGGATTCATTATATGATCTTGCAAAGTATCTTATGTCAGTGTTTGCCCAGGAGGCATCTTTTACAAAACTCAAAAACATGCTCAATTTCGGAAGCGTCCATACAGTTCAAAACTACGTCAGATATATAGAGGAAACGTATCTTATTTTTTCCCTAGACCGATTCTCTTTCAAGCAGAAAGAGCAGGTAACTTCCCCGAAAAAGATATACGCAATAGATACGGGCATGATAAATGCCATTGCATTCCAGTCTTCCGGGAATTTCGGTCGCTTGATGGAAAATACCGTTGCCGTTGAGCTGCTAAGAAGGCGCTCATGGGAAGGAGCGAATACCGAGATATATTACTATAAAGACTATTTTGGAAAAGAAGCTGACTTCGTAATAAAAGAGGGCATGAAAATCAGGCAACTGATACAGGTATGCTATGATATCGGGAATGCATCCACAAAAGAGCGTGAAATAAAAGGGCTGCTAAAAGCGTCAGATGATCTAAGATGCAATGATCTCGTTATCATAACGTGGGATCATGAGGGCGAAGAAAAAGTCGATGGAAAGAAAATAGTTTATGTGCCACTATGGAAGTGGTTTTTGGGGTTGTGATTTTATAATACCCCGCCCCCCAATCACTCCACCCCCAGGGTTCGTTCCCAGCCCGAAATCCCCCTGCGGGCGTCCTTAGCGCGGGAGGTTGGGCGGCAGGATTGCGCTCATGGGATGCCCGGACAGTCGCAGAGAACATGAAGCTGCTCATCGGTGCATTAATATGTTATCAAAATGTGCCTCAGCTTTGCGTTCTTTGTGTCCTTTGCGGTGTAAAGCGCCACAAATATATGACTTTTTTAATATTAAATTATGGCGCCGATGCTACAGCAACATCACCAGATATCGATAGCGGTTCTGCGATCAATGCTTAACGATACCCTTTTCCTCTCAAAAATATCTCTGTCACCCAAACCATTGTTCCCTCAACCGCATAAACAGCTCTGTAATCCCCTATCCTCAGCTTGTATAAATCCTCCCGTCCTTTTGTACCCTCCAATTTCTTATAATGTTAATTGACAGAGAGGGTGAGTTGTATGCAGTCTCCAAATCATACTGCACAAAACTTTAAGATATTTGTGCAGTTAAGTGAATCCTTCCCTGTGAATATTTATTTTGCTTTTTTCAATTCCCTATTTTTTTAGAAATATTCGTAGAATGACAGGCAGGACATTCAATATTATATACAGGCAGTCCTCTGAACTTATTTCCACAATCTTTGCATATACATTCGAAAAGAGTAATATCTCTCAACATATTTATTTTATATTCATCCCTGACACCAGACATATATTCCTCCCTGCCTTCCAGGCGATTTTCCTATTTCCTGTATCTTGATCAGAATAAGTCCCTCGGGTCAGCTATCTTTCCCGCAAGCGCGCTTGCTGCCGCTGTCTCAGGCGATGCAAGGTATATCAGCCCGCCTGCTCCCATCCGTCCCCTGAAGTTGCGGTTCGAGGTCGAAAGGCAGGTCTCACCCTCGGCGAGTACTCCCATGTGTGCACCAAGGCACGGACCGCATCCTGGCGGCGCAATAACAGCTCCGGCTTTTAAGAGCGTGGCGATGATACCTGATTCTGTGGCTTTGATAAGAACTTCTCGCGAAGCTGGCAGAATGATCGTCCTCGCTGTGACTTTTTTTCCATTCAGTATACGCGCCACAACCGCAAGGTCCTCATACCGTCCGTTAGTGCATGAACCGATGAAGACCTGGTCAAGATGTGTTCCTGCCACTTCCCCGACAGGGACCACGTTATCCACTTCATGGGGTTTTGCCACCTGCGGCTCAAGGTCGCCAACATCAAAATCGTAATCTTCTACATATTCTGAGTCCTCATCCGCGAATACAGGCGTGTATTTTTCCCGCGCTCTTCCCTTTAGATATTTTTCAGTCTTTTCATCAGGCGGCACGATACCTGCCTTGGCTCCCATTTCGATCGCCATGTTGCAAAGCGTCATCCTCTCAGGGATCGAGAGGGCAGATATGGCATCGCCGTAGTACTCTACAGCTTTATAGTTCGCCCCGTCCGCGCCCAGTTTTTTTATTATGTAAAGCGTCATGTCTTTTGCAGAAACGCCTTTTGCAAGCCTTCCCTCAACTGTTATCCATATTGTCTGAGGCACGCGCAGCCACAGTTTCCCGGTAGCGAATATCTCAGCCATGTCTGTTGCGCCCACGCCTGTGGCGAACGCCCCGAATGCGCCGTATGTGCATGAATGCGAGTCTGCCCCGATGATGAGCTTTCCCGGCATTGCAAATCCCTGCTCAGGAAGCACCTGGTGGCATATCCCGTCACCGACATCGAAAAAATTGGTAATTCCCTGTTCTTTTATCCATTGCCTGATACCCTGCTGGAGCTTTGCTGCGGTCTCATTATTTGCAGGCGCAATGTGGTCGAACGGGATAATTATCCGTGCCGGGTCCCATACCTTCTTTGCTCCCATCTCCTTGAAAGCCTTTACAGCCAGGACGCTTGTTCCGTCATGAGCCATGGCATAATCTATGTCAGCGATGACAAAATCCCCTGCGGATGCGGTTTTCCCGGAAGCCCTGCTCAGTATCTTTTCACTTATTGTAGGCATCTGGTATCAATTGTGTTTTTAAGATACATAGACATTTGTACGAAGCTTTTTACCTGTGTGACCGAACCATAAACCTTTTATTAAGAACTTTCTTTATAGCATATCATGGTGAGTTCCGATGAGATCGAAGAATATTACAAAAAACTTGAAGGGAAGCTTACACGCGACGAATTCAAGTCAAAGGTCGAAGAAAAAATAACGTTCATGAACGGGCTGTGCGACCTCAAGACGGCTGCCATGCTCGTATCCAGTGAAATGGGGATCAATGAAGCTGTTAAAATCAAGGATATGTCGAAGGACAGGAGCAATGTGGTCTTCATCGCAAAAGTGCTCTCCGTGAGCGAAATTCGTGAATTCTCGCGCGATAATGATACGATAGGGCGCGTGGCGAACCTCAACCTTGCAGATGATACCGGCTCTATAAAAGCAGCGCTGTGGGACGAAGCATGCGACCTCGTGAAGATCGGGGATATCAAGCCAGGTCAGTCCCTGAAAGTGAAGGGATACATCAAGGAAGGGAAAAGCGGTCTTGAGGTCAATGTGGGCAGGGGGGGAGGGATAGAGCATATTGACACGGAAGTTTCCGTGGATATAAAACCCGTTAAGATAAGCGAAGTAAAAAATGGAATGAACTCACTTAATATTACAGGTAAGATCATTGATATGGGGACTGTAAGGACTTTTTCCCGAAAGGACGGGACTGCAGGTAAAGTACGCAACATTACCATAGGTGACGACACTGGTAAGATACGACTGACTTTATGGGATGCAAAGGCTGATGCGCCGGAATTTAAAGCTGGAGATACCGTGGAGGTCATGAACGCTTATGCGCGTGAGAACTCATTCAGCAACCAGACAGAATTGCAGATTGGCTCAGGCGGGAGCATGGTAAAGAGCGGCGCAGCAGTTGATTATTCAGAGCCGCTCACGCCTATAGCTGACATCGGGATAAATTCGTCTTACAGTGTTTTGGGTCATGTTTCAGGGCTTGATGAGATACGTGAATTTGAGCGCTCGGATGGAACAAAGAATAAGGTTTCGAATATCTACATCTCGGATGATACCGGACGGATAAAAGTGGCGCTCTGGGGTGAACATGCCGATATTGTCAATGGACTGGATATCGGGAGCGAGATACGGATAATCGATGCTTATGCGAAACCGGGGAGGAACGAGGAAGTGGAACTCAGTGCGGGTGCAAGGACAAGCATACAGATATTGCGAAAATAATACTTTCACACCGCTCTCATAAGGTTTAAACCATACAAGCGCTTAGATGAGATGATAACTGTGCACCGCGATCAATAAAATGTGCACTGGAGAAAAATATGGCAGAAAGAAAGGGTCTTGAAGATTTACCGGGCGTAGGTCCGGCGACAGCAGATAAATTAAAAGAAGCAGGTTATGGTTCGATAGAAGCCATAGCAGTATCGTCATCCTCGGAACTTGCAAGCGTTGCTGAGATCGGTGAATCCACAGCGCAGAAAATAATCAACGCAGCCCGGCAGGCTGCTGATGTGGGCGGTTTTGAAACGGGCGACCTGGTCCTTGAGCGGCGAAAGCTTGTTGGAAAACTCAGCTTCGGCACAAAAGCATTTGACGACCTGATGGGCGGCGGTATCGAGACACAGGCGATAACAGAATTCTACGGCGAGTTCGGTTCGGGAAAGACGCAGATTGGGGCTCAGATGGCTGTGAACGCGCAACTGCCGGTCGAGGAAAAAGGTCTAGGCGGCTCAGTGATAATAATCGACACTGAAAACACTTTCAGACCAGAGAGAATAACCCAGATGGTAAACGGTCTTTCTGCGAAAACCGGGATCGAATACGACCCCGAAGAATTCCTGAAGAACATCCATGTGGCAAAAGCATACAATTCAAATCATCAGATATTGCTGGTGGACACAGCCATGGACCTAGCAAACAAGTTAAAGGACACAGATAAACCGGTTCGTTTGATAATAGTAGATTCTCTCACGGCTCATTTCAGGGCAGAGTACGTGGGGCGCGGCACTCTGGCAGACAGGCAGCAGAAGCTCAACAAGCATATGCACGAACTGATGAAGTTCGGCACACTGTACAATGCTGCCATACTTGTGACCAACCAGGTGATGTCAAAGCCAGATGCGTTCTTCGGAGACCCCACAAAACCCATAGGCGGTCATATCGTGGGACATACTGCTACGTTCAGGCTGTACCTGCGCAAATCCAAAGGAGAAAAGAGGATAGCCAGGCTCGTGGACTCTCCGAATCTTCCCGAAGGCGAAGCGATATTCTCTGTCACAATGGAAGGACTTAAGGATTAAGATACAAATTAAGGAACGTGGAATTCAAGGCGATAGTAGTTGATATTGACGGGACTATTACCTACAGCGACAGGAGCATCGATTGCAGGGCAGTCAATGCTCTACGCGGAGTGAATGTCCCCGTCGTCATAGCTACCGGGAATGTACTTTGCTTTGCGAGGGCAGCATCGAAACTTGTTGGGACAGGAGGTTTCATCATAGCCGAAAATGGCGGCGTGGTGGAATGCGGGATAGTTGAATCCGACACATCTCACATTAAAATGTGCGAAGAAGCTTTCGACGCACTTAACAGGCATTTCCCGCTTGAAAGGCTAGACCCGGATAACAGAATAACAGAGATCGGTCTGCGGCGGAATTTTGATGTGGAAAAAGCCAGGCATATACTCATGGAATTCCCTGAGCTTGATATCATAGACACTGGTTTTGCCGTTCATATCAAAAGTAGAATGATAAATAAAGGCACAGGACTAAAACGGCTCGCAGAGCTCATGGGTATATCTGCACGGGATTTTGTAGCGATCGGAGATTCGCCCAATGACATTGAGATGCT
>JAHIHJ010000337.1 GCA_018899795.1 Methanobacteriota archaeon | reverse complement strand
TCCTTGCGCTAAACATAGAGGGGCTTACTCTCCTCACTCAAATCTTAGCAAAAGAAAAACATTCATTTTAATACATCATCCGCACCATATAATCTATCATGCCCTCCATCATCGACCCCATCTACGGTCGTGTTGACCTTAGCGAACTTGAGCACATCATAATCAACATACCAGAGATGGCGCGCCTTCGCCGCATCCAGCAACTCGGTCTTGCAGACCTGGCTTTCCCTGGCGCGAACCACACGCGCTTCGAGCACAGCGTGGGTACAATGTTCATCGCAGATAAGATAGCACGGGCGCTTGCACTATCGGGAGAAGATATCATCAAGGTCAGGCTCGCGGCGCTTCTTCACGACATCGGTCACAGCGCCTTATCCCATGTGGTAGAGAGCGTGCTGAAGCGCAATCCAGCATACCAGCCCGTGACAGGCGGCAAGAAGCTCAAAAGCCACGAGATGTTCTCGCGCCACATCATCTCGAACTCGCTGCACACAAAACCTGAGATCGCTTCATCGGTTAACGATGCAGCTCCTTTCTTTGAAGAGGTCGCCCGCATGGCAACTGGTGATATTGATGCTCTCCCGCACCCTTATCTTGGGCAGATAATCTCAAACGACATTGACGCTGACAGGATCGATTTTTTGCTTCGCGACTCTTACCACACAGGCGTTTCTCTCGGACTTGTTGATGTAGACCAGATAGTAGGAAGCCTCTCCCTGTCTGAAGGAAGGCTTGTTCTGGGTGGAAACGCCAGTTTCGATGAGGACATGGCAATGACAGCCGCAGAGTCCATGTTGATTGCGAGGGCGCATCATTATTCTGCCATAATACATAATCCTGTGACCCAGGGAGCGCGCGTGATGCTGCTGCACGCTCTTGAGAACGCGCTTCGCCGCCATGAACACGCAGGAAACGACGTTAGAGCCGCAGTAGCATTATTTTTCACCTCATACAACGACGGCGACCTGTTGAACTTCATCGAAGCTAACGGCGATGAAAGTGCAAAAAAACTGACACTTAACATCAGGAACGGCAGCATCTGCAATGCTGTATCCCGCTTTACGCATAAGAACCTTAACCCGAAGACGCGCATGGCTCTCTCCACGATCGCAAGGAACGGTGTGGCAAAAAAGATGTTCGAGGACGAGCTTGCAAAGCGGTTCAGCAAACAGTACGGAGCGCCCGTGCTCGTTGATCTTGACGTCGCAAGCGGCATCCCGAAGAGCACAAGGGTAAAGCTGGGGGGTGAAGAAGGGTTCTTCTACGATGAATCTGCACTTGCGAACGGTCTTGTGAGAGCGATCTCCCGCCAGATATCTCTGTGCGTGTTCTCAAAAACCGAAGACAATTCCACGCTTTCACATGCGTCCCACGATTTCCTGCTGGGAATAGAAAACCTGTCGCCTTCGCTTTTGCATTTTATCAGGAACGATAATTATCTCCCTATCGAAGGGCTTCTTCTGATTTTTTACAGCGCGCACAGGCTGTTCAGCAGGGAAGCGGACGGAAGGATAACCATGCCGAGACTTCGCAATATCGCAAAGATATATTATCTTGTAAGAGAGCTTGGGAAAATTGAAAAACTGCGAAACCTCCTTGATTACAAATTCCACAACCGGTATGGATTCCCATACAGCGATAAGCTCTTCGAGGATATCCAGCTTCTTGTGGCTATGGGTATGGTGGACGAAGACCTGCGATATTTCGAGAATAAAGGCAGGTGGAAGCAGAGGTACGAGTATGTCCTCACTAACGACGGCGTCGAATATGCGGAATTGATAGCTACGGCATACCAGACTGAATTGAATATAATTGAAGATTACCTGATACTGAACAAGCACTCCATCCCCAGGGACATGGTGAGCGTTGCTTCGGGAAGGTATAATAACCATACAAAGGCGCAGCGTGGGAAATAGCTATTTCGCTTTTTGATTTGTCAACATCAAAAGTTTTTACACCCACCGGTTTTGGATGGATTTATATACCTTCAAAAAGTTATGGCTATTGTATAATTTCAGGAGATAGAAAAATGAACGGAAAAATGAATCTTGACAAGGATGATATAATTATAGCATTACTCATTTTAATTCTATTTTTGATAGTGATGCTTGTTGGCAGGGTGTTCTACACACCTTAAAAAGAGGAGTATTACTCCTCAGTCATTAGTTCTCTGATAATATCCATAAGCGGCTCTTTCAGCCTGCTCTCAGCGCTTGAAAGATCGTCCACCAGGATATCAAGTACGAGGTCCAGACCACCCGGACTTGAGGTCAGGTAATCTCTAACCACAGCGTCAAGGTTCTCGCAGCAGTCAACACAAAGGTCTACGCCTTCTATCTCAGAATCATTAACCGGCTCAAGTGCGGTCTTGCAAAGGAAACATTCACTCATATTATCACCTGCGCCCTGAATGATGCTGAGTGTTTATCAAGGTTTTGTATGTTGAAGAGAAAAAAGATAATGCTTTTGACTGCACGAATA
This sequence comes from Methanobacteriota archaeon, assembly GCA_018899795.1. Next base: position 1,916 of record JAHIHJ010000337.1, on the reverse strand, counting down.
GGTTATATATGAAATTTTATTATACGAAAAAGTATTATACTAAAAAGTATAATACTATAATATGAAGTTCTATAACCGGGAAAAAGAGATCGAGGCAGTAAAGAACCTGCGCAAACTGTCTGAAAAACATGCACATATGCTTGTTGTAATGGGGCGAAGAAGAGTTGGAAAAACAAGGTTAATAAAAGATGCTGCCGGGGGCAACTATTTCTTTGTAGATAAGAAAAGCAGCGTGCTTTTGCTGAAAGAGTTTTCAGAATCACTTGGAACCGGTCTTGGAATATTCGTTCCGGAATTCGTGAACTGGGATGATCTAATAAGGTATATCTTTGAATATTCCAGAGAAAAACACATTGTAGTTGTGTTCGATGAATTCCAGAACTTCAGGTATGTTGATCCCTCAGTATTCTCAATATTTCAGAAACACTGGGACGCTTACAGCGCATCTTCAAGAATGCTCCTTGTCTTTATCGGGTCGTATGTGGGATTAATGAAAAAGATCTTCACTGATGAAAAAGAACCGCTTTTTGGAAGGATAACCGCACGCATCGACCTCAAACCTTTAAAATACGAGTTTACACGGGAAATATGCATGGAACTTGGAATAACCGATGAAGAGGATATGGTAAATCTGTATATTACTCTTGGAGGGATACCAAGGTACTATCAGCTCATGGAGGAATATGGGCTGTCAGATTATGAAAAGACCCTGAAGATGCTGATATTCGATGAGAATGCGATCTTGGGGGATGAGGCGCGGCATATCCTTGTGGGAGAATTGGGCCGGAACTACACTATATATTTCTCTATTCTTGAGGCCGTGTCATTTGGAAAGAACACGCTAAAGGAGATCTCTGACTTTACCGGGGTGGAAGTGAAAAGTCTCGGAAAGTATCTTGGGGAACTTATCAGGGATTTTGACCTTGTGGAACGCAGGACGCCCGTGATTGGGGGTGAGAAGATGGGGCGATATATTTTAAAAGATAACATGATAAAATTCTGGTTCAGGTTCGTGCACCCAAATACCTCCTTCATCGAGATGGGCAGGAATGAATTGGTTTTTAAGAAGGTACAGGAGGAGTTGCCCAATTATATGGGTAAAGCTGTGGAAGATGTTGTAAGGGAGATGATGGCGCAGAAGCTGCCATTTGAGCCAACGAGTTTCGGATCATGGTGGAACAGGAGAGGAGATGAGATAGACCTTGTAGCGCTTAATGAGAAGACTGGTGAGATCGTTTTTGGAGAGATAAAATGGACTGGGCGCAGTACAGGGAAAGAAGTTGTTGAAGAATTGTTCGAGAAGAAAGAGCTGGTCGAATGGCGAAAAGGGAGGCGCAGGGAATATTATATGCTCTTTTCGAAAAAGGGATTTACGAAGGGAGCACAGGAGATTATGCAGGAGAAGGGGGTTGTGGGGTTGGAGTTGAGGGATATGGGAAGCATATCATGAGCATGCAATACAGAAATCTTTAAGTATCATCATCGTTATCTATTATCTATCATGTATGTAAGTAAATACTTCGATGCACTCAGAGAACAAAGGAAAAAATATGGTTCTAACGCCGAGAATATACAGCATAGTTATGACGAACTGCGGCAGTTTATGTGTAAGATTCCTGAGGAGCGCAATGTCGGGAGATATTTAGAAGGACAAGGTTTTGTATCATTAGCTGGATTAGAAGGCAAGGTAAAATCACCTTTATTTATTAACACAACTGATAGCTACACCCTTGCAGTAAGTGAAACCGATCTAGCAAATATTAAAGCAGGTAGGGTAACCTGAGATTCCGAGTTATGTGGGCTATGTTTCCACGAAATGAGCCTATGAAGCACGATTCATAGTTTTTCGTTGTAGCCTATATATGGGCTACAAAATTAATTTGGGAGTTTTTCTCACCATTCCTGCTGTATGCGCT
>JAHIHJ010000336.1 GCA_018899795.1 Methanobacteriota archaeon | reverse complement strand
GTAAACAAAATACAAAATTATGTGGGGTCATTCCCCACAGCCATTTTTTATGAGGATAAGATTAAGTAGAAAAAAGGTGAGAACTATTATTATGGCAACAATCGAAAAGACAGAAAAATACAAATCCTATTTAGCAGACATCCTGTTCTGGTCGGGTATTCTGATTATCGTGGCATGGATAATAGCCAAACTTCTGGGACTGATATGAACTGGATCGAGGTACTGCCTGCTTTTACTATGAAAAAAATTATAATCCCCGGAATTATCGCAGCAATAATCATACTGTTCTTCTACCTGAATATATCTTTCCTCACTGTTACAGGCACAAGCATGGCACCTGCGATAACGGAAAAAGATGTTTTAATAATAGCTCCTGCCGACCCGGCGTCTTTAAAAATTGGAGACGTCATTTCCTACTATCATGAAGTGGATGGGAAAACCTTCGTGTTCACCCACAGGATAGTAAAAATAGAAAATAATATCATAAAAACAAAAGGGGATTTTATGCCAGAGGCAGATGGCTATGATGTTAAGTTTGAAGATGTAAGGGGGAAAGTGGCAGGTAAAATCCCCTACCTCGGGCTGCTCCCGCGCTTTGCCAGAACCACGTCAGGCTACCTTCTTCTAATATTGTTCCCTGCATTCATTCTTATCACAAATGAGATAATAAAAATAAGGAGGTATAGCCAGTGAAAAAAATACTCATCATTCTGCTTCTTGTGCCCATAGCATACGCCCTGTTGCATACCACCTTCTCCTCTTTCTCAGACACCGAAGTAAGCGCAGGCAACACATTTACAGCAGCCACATGGGAAACGCAGGCAGGGTATCTCAGCATTGACACAAGCGGTGCAAAGCTCACAGGCAATGGCGGGAGGCTTCATAGCATTGTCCTCAATCTCACCACAACCCGGAACATAACCATTGATAAAATGATACTCAACTGGACGGTCAACAACGGAGAAAAAATCGAGGAAATAAGGATTGGAGGGGTAACTTTCTGGAGCGGAAGTGAGAGTTCTGGCGCGGTGCTGGACGGTAATTATGTCCTCTCAAAAAAAGAGCACATCGAGTTCAGGTTCGATTCTGACCTGCAGGGCAGGAGCTTCACCATCACATTCATCATGGGCGATTCGTCGGCGAAGAAAATCGCCATTAATCCCTGAAATTAGTGACCGTTTCAATTCGTGTTGGTAATTGTCCTGATGTGCAATACACCAATTTTTTTCATACTTTAAGTGATTACTGGATTTATTGCTTTCAAATCTTATCTTAATGTTAAGGAAATTTATTTAAGTGTGAAGTCGCATCAGTCATTAGTGATTTGATATGATAACTGGTAATGAAGCTGCTTTGAAAGTTAGGGATTATTTTGAAAGTGTGCATGGCGCGAATGCTGTTATGGGCTTCATGGTGTTGAACATGAAAAAGAATATGACTGAGAAGCAGTGGGAAGTTACATGTGCCTTTTTCCCAGGTGTTGGAGCAAGAAAACAGGTTGGTTATATGGTTAAAGTTGATTTTGAAGATGGTTCAATTAACGAACAGGAACTTGTCGTTCCCGAAGATTGAATGATCAAAAAGTTTTTTTCAGCTAATAATATTGCAATCGATACAGGTCCTCTTCTCATTCACGCCGTAGGTGTTTTTGATTGCAAGAAACTCCAAGATGTTTGTCTTTGTTACGAACCGGATGAAGAATTTGAATTTTTAAACAGACTTTTTATGTCTCGTAAAAACTTTTATATCACCCCCTATATTTTAAGCGAGCTTTTTTACCGGATAAGAAAAGAATTAAATTTAGATGAAAAAGGAATAGAGAAATTTTTCAATATTTATGGGGAGTTTCTAATGAAAATAGGGGAGTTTCATATAGAAAAAGAAAAAATAATTGCCCATGAGAAGATAAAATTCGGATTGGCCGATATATCTTTGATACTAGCAAATAAAGAAAGCCGTTCTTTAATCTTTTCTAGTGATGGAGCTTTTTGTAAACTTTGTGAACATGAAAAAATTGAACATATAGACTATAGAAGCTTCTTTTACAATAGAAGTTTTATGTAGCATGAGATCGCCATATTATAGTTTTCCGCCAAACATATCAAAAAAAACACCGAACTGGTACGAACTCGAAACGAACTCCGGGTAATATAATTGAAGTCCAATTCACAACATTATCAAGCTCTGCTTTGCGGTCTTTGCGCCCTTTGCGGTGAGTGATCTATACTATAAACCGCCAAGAACGCAAAGTACGCAAAGAAGTAAAAATTATGCCAACATGTAATGTAACGGTCACCGAAATTAGATAATTAGATATACAGATATACAGATATATTAAAATATGAGAGCCATAGACCTTATAATCATCTCTATAGCAGCCATCATCCTGATAACTGCGCTGTATATCGGCCCCCCACTCATAAAGGGTGAGTTTCGCCCTCTCATCGTCCTGAGCAGCAGCATGGTGCCTGTGATGCAGGTTGGGGATGTGATAGTAGTAAGAGAGATCAACCCTGAGGATGTAAAAGTGAGGGACATCATCGCATTCAAAGATCCGGGCGGGAAGCCCAATACGCTTGTGACACACAGGGTAAAAGATATTTTCAGGGGCGAAAGTCTCAGCTTCCAGACAAAAGGCGATGCAGTGGAAGACCAGGACTCTTTTATCGTAACTGCAGAAGACGTTGTGGGGGGAACAGTGTTCGTGATCCCTTATATTGGCTATTACATAAAATCCTCAAAAAAGCCCTTTGCATTTCTCATTTTCACGATAATCCCTGCAATAATACTCATTGCAGATGAGCTAAAAAAAATAACACGGACTCCTGCATCCTCTCACCGCGCTGAAAGGGAGGCGAAAAGACAAAAAAGGCGCCGGGCAGTATTCAATGTAAACGTGTTCCTGGTCATCATCCTCTGCAGCATCCTGATCTTTGGCGGATTCTCACTTTTTTCACTCAACAACTGCAGCTATACAAAAGGAGAGAACAGTATATTGCTAAAGAACAGTGGCGCTTTCTCCTGCGCTTATGTTTTCAAGAGCGGGGAAGCTTCACCCTTTGTTCCGCCTGTTCTCCTTTCCGGGAATGCAAGTTCAATAATTCCGGTAGAAACCGGCGCGATAGGAGGTATTTCAATTATCACCGCGCCTGGCATAATACCTGTTTTCTGGACAAATAAATTATCAGAGATACATCCCTGCATGCCGCTATTATCCATATCTATACTGCCGCCGCTATTGATAGCTCTGTTACTTTATCCAATATGGTATGAAAAAAGAAATATACAAAGACAGCGTTTTATAAAGAATATCAAAAAACTGAGAAGGAAGATATTTGCAGGAGTTTAGAAGATGAAAAAAGTTAAGGATCTACCCATGAATAGTTATGTCAGGACAGGGATCCAGATAATTCTCATCCTGATGGTTTTAGTTTCGCTATTTTGCCTTTATCAGGCTTTCCAGAGCGAAACCGTTATCGATAAAGACTTCCCAGCCTGCAATTACGAAGCAAAGAGCAATTTCAATTTTATGGTTCTGCTAAAGCCCAACAGTCTTTTTGAAACCCAGTCACTCGGGCAGAACATGACATACTTCACAAAAATAACCGACCGCATAGACACTATTTTTTACTATGAGTTCACATGCGATATGCCGGCATCCATAAATGGGGATTACGAGGTTGTGGCAAGCGTGAACGGGGAAGGCTGGGAAAAGAACTATGTCCTGGTTCCTAAAAAAGAGTTCGCAGGTGGAAAAAGAACTAACTTCACGGTGAAATTCCCGGTGAACATCAGTGCATACAACGATATTGTAAATTCAATCGGGAAAGAGATAGATGTCCAGGCAAAAGATCCAAAACTGAAACTCATCTACAATATCAATACCATTGCCTCGATAGGAAGCAGCCAGGCAAAAGAGACGCTGTCCCCCACCATAATCATTCCCCTTGGCAAAAATGCATTTAATATAATTGGAGACCTTTCAACTCGAAAAACCGGCTCGATATTCAGATCCGAGGTCTATGTGCAGCAGGATGTTATAGAAAAGAGGATATATTCAGGCATCATAGCTGTCCTGGCACTTTTCCTGCTGGCATTATTCACAAGATTCACAGAGAACAGAGTGATTGATAAAAATATTATAAACGAGATCAAAAATAAGTACGGGGACTGGATCGCTGAAGCAAAAGATATCCCCGCTACAAAGGACATTGTTCAGATTTCCACCATTCCCGACCTGGTAAAAATTGCAGAGGAGCTGGGAAGACCGATACTGCATCTCGCTGATGGTAAAATTCACTGGTTCTTTGTCCTGGATGGACAGACGATGTACGAACTCCGATTGACCGAACCTGATAAAGATGTCTAAAGCGCTTTTCATAATTGCGGCACTTGCACTTCTGAATGCTGCCGCTGCAATTGAATGGAGCTCTGAGAGCGAAGAGACCGTGCATCCAGGCGTCAATATTACAAAAGGGGATTTTCTGATAAATGTGATGGATTTTGATGATAACAGCAAACTCATCCGCCTGATGGTTTATAAGCAAAATACATCTCTCAGGGAGGACTTATTGAGTGAGGGAAAAGAGAGCATCTATGATGATGAATTGAAGATCTCAGTGATCGAAATATGGTCATCAGAAAAAGGGGAAAAATGGGCACGGCTCATGATATATCTCAGTCCCATGCCTGAGCTTCGGATTTCCATATCCACAGATAAAAATGAATATAGTCCGGGGAATGCCATTGTTTCTACCGTAACAGTAAGGAACAACGGGAACGAGATCATACGGAATGTGGAAGTGAACATAGATCCTGGGTTTCTGGAATTAAGAACTGGAAATCTGAAAACCTACCTCGGTGATATGACAAAAGGTCAGTCAAGAACGCTCAATCTGGAATTCAAAGTGCCTATAACTGATGCAGGATACACCTCAATAACTCTGAATGCAAGTGGAAAGGATCTGAAAAATGTGATCTATTTCGCCTCAGCCCAGAGAAAAATAAAGATAATTCAGAAAATTACATCAAGTTCAGGTCAAACTGATATTACAGTTCGCACAGAGCCTGTAGTTCTGACTAAATCGGTTGATTCGCTGGTCGCATCCAGAGGTGATGAGATAACGGTGAATATAAGAGCCTGGAACGAAGGTGAAAAAAAGGCAATGTCCTAATTTAGAATACTTAATGAAAAATTAAAAAATTGCTCCCAATTCCATTGATGATCCGCCAAACCTTCCAACATTGCAGGAGTATCGGTTTT
>JAHIHJ010000335.1 GCA_018899795.1 Methanobacteriota archaeon | reverse complement strand
CCTGCTGCAATGATGCTTAACACACAAAGCATCAGAAGTGTTTTCTTTAAGGTTTGTTTCATATATTTTCCTCCTTTCTGTACACAATAAGTTTCTATTATGACAAATTATCTTGTTTGTGTACAGAAATTAATTGTACATAATTGCATATAAAGCTTTTGGTCAGCCTGGATAAATAAATGGTACAGAAAAAAATAAAGTCAAAAAAATATTATTTTATCTCATCAATATGAGACATTTCCTCGATATCCAGAAGACTTGACATCTCCTGCGTGCTTATATCGATGCCCTGCTCCTGCACAAGCGCCATGGGATTCGTGCCGCCTATCACCGCTATCCCCATCTTGTCCCTTCCCACCTGGATGCCCAGTATATCGCTGTTGGGTTCCCCGACTTCCATGATACATGAAAAACCCGCCTCTACCAGGGCATCGAGTCTTTCCTCGATCCTTTCCCTCGCAGCCATTGGGGCTTCCCTCATGTTAGCCAGTATTTTACCAGAACCAGTCTGGATCATTTCGGTCACTGATGTGAGTTCCTGAAACATCAGTACATCAAGGGGGTCTATGGTCGTGCTGTCATATGTGAGTATGTCGGTGAACCGTAAAGGTGAGCCGTCATGTATCTCTACAACGCCGCCAAATTTGGGTTTGACAGGAATGCCGGCTTTTAACAGTACCCCGTCTATCGTGATACTGCATGCCGTGGCGATACCGATTTTCCCTTTCTCGATCTTCATATCCCCGATCTTTTCTCCAGGACGGATTATCTTGATATAGGGGCTGACTGAAAGACCGCTGTGCATCGCCTGCCTGAAAAGGTCAAGTACCCTGCTAAAATCTGAATCATCCACGATAGATATATTAACGATTATTTTCCCCTTTCGCAAAACAGGATCAAAGGTCACCTCATACATCAGGCTTTCGATCCTTGAGATAATTAACATGATTTCTGACATCTTGAATCATATTATTACAGTGCGTGATAAATAGTTACCGAATATCAGCCTACATAAGTTGAATATCCCGAAAAAGATAAAGTATTTCAGTTAAGTGGGAAGTGTAGTACCTATGAACAGGCAGGCAGTAATTGATATTCTGAGAAAGATATTTACATTCTATGGTTATGAAGTGACTTCTTCTGATGGATGCGACCTGTTCGCTGGGAAGGAATCGGAACACTTGTTCATCAAATTTGATCCGATCCCGAACTTCAACAGCATCAGGCATTTTTCAGGCATAGTGCAGCGATATGGCGGCAAAGGCATACTGATCTCTGACCTGTTCGATGAGAAGATACGCGCTACCGCTCTTGACGACGGGCTCTTGCTCTGGGACAGGAGCGAGATCGAATCAAGGATCGGTAGGGCTGTACTGGCAGGCGCTTTCGGGCAATATGGGAGTGAGAAGGCTGAAATAAGAGGGAGCGAGATCCAGCAGACATTTCAGATGCAAAGAGAGCCTAAAAAAGAGTATGAAAAGACTATCCGCATTTTCCTGCGTTCTGTGACAGTGAATATCGGGAAATCGGACGCCCTTTCCATAGCAGAAGCAAAAGTCGGCGCTGTAAAAAGCCAGAAGTTGAAATTTATCCCTGTATGGTTCTACAGATATTCCTTCAATACCCAGAAGAAGTTCAAGTCCAGGATGGTTGACTTAAAAGGCGAAGGCGAAGGTTATGTCAATGCCATTACAGGTGAAAATTATTTTGGCAAATGCAAGGACATACAGGATAATACCTTTGTTCCGACCCAGAACTACGAGATAAAGCAGCCTGTTGTCGATAAGAAGGATGCTTTGAATAAAGCAGTGGATGCCATTATCAGGGAGCACACAAAGGAAGTCAGGCTCAATGAGATGATAGGCGACACGATCATTTTCGAGCAGAAAGTATTTGAGCCCGAACCAGTGGATATTACAATGGAAACCGAGCTTATTCACTTTCCGATATGGGAGTTATCCGGAGGACGCGAGACCATTGAAATTAACGGGTACGACGGGCATATACTTGGAGTTAAGGTTTCAAATGATGCGGAATTCGTATGAACACGCAATCTTTTAATCTCAGGTGAACATAAGTGGTAGCAAGGTGATATTATTCAGGAGTATGCATTCAAACGAGGTTTTTCCCAGGATATCTCGCGCATCCGCGAGCTTTTAGCGAAGAATTTACCTGCCGGGATAAAAGAGGAGAACGGTAAACTCGAGATAAATTATGGAGCGCTTACACGGCTTGTAATTGAAATTAAAAATAAGAGGCTTTGCGTGGAAACTGAAGCCAACAAGGGGGCGCAGGACAACGTGATCATGGATACCAATAAGCGTTTCAGGGTATTTCTCGAGGAGGCAACAGGTTATACAGCCAAAGAACGTCTCAAGAAAGCTAAGAAAGATGTACAGGGAGACTGAATTTGTGGGATGCGCTTAAAAGACAGGACATTCCTGCCTGCCTTCGCATCTGTGCTGGTACTGACGGCTCGGTCACGCTGCTGCTTGAGCTGCTCACGGGTAAAGCAGTTACTGTAAGTACGCTGGAGCAGAGTGTTATAAAAGCCACCCCGGATATTGCTGGGCTTCTGGAAATAGAAGATGGAGATGAGGTCAAT
>JAHIHJ010000005.1 GCA_018899795.1 Methanobacteriota archaeon | reverse complement strand
GTATGGTTGAAGATAAAAGATATCAAGGATGCTATTAAAGACACCAAACATTTGCTTGGGCTGTCTAAGGATAAGCCCAGTTACGGAAAATACAGCTGGATAGCAAAAGCCGAATTCTGGAGCTTTTTCGGAGAGGCTGCCTTATTCCTCGTAACAGGAAGCATATTATGGTTCTCTTGGCAGTCCCTGGCATTCATGCCGCCGCAGTACCTGCTCTCAGCGCGATATATCCATGCCGGATTTGCAATGGTAAGCGTATGCGGCGTAGCATTCCATTCCTATATGGTTCATTTCAATCCTGAGAACTTCCGTATAGACAGGTGCATTTTCACTGGTGCAGTATCTGAAGAAGAAGCAAAAGAAAGGTATCCACTATGGCATGAAGAAATACAGAGAGGCGGTAAGATTGATGCAGAATAAAATAAAGTATAGCGGGGCTGTTGTAGTTGCAATAATTTACATCAGCTTCATAGTTGCGATATTGAATGTACAAAACCCTGTGGTCGGGATATTCGTGACCATAGGGATCAATATTGCGCTTCTCTTTGTGATCGTGAATCTGGGAGCACTGCTCTACGGCATTATCACACGGAATCGCAGGGAAGCTAACTGATACAATGCAGGTGGGAGGAAATAATGAAGAATGGAGTTTTTTTATGCACATGTAGTGGAACGATCGACATTGATTTCAAGAAACTCAAGAGTAGAGCAGGTGCTGATGTAATTGAAATTCATGAAATGTTATGTCAGGAACCTGAAAAAATAAAAAAGGTCTTTGAAAGTAAGGGATTATCCAGTGCTCTTGTTGCCTGTACCTCAAAGAAGGAGGTTTTCGAAGCGCTTGACCTGGATATTTCCTTTATTAACCTGAGGGAGCACTGCGGTTGGGTGCACGACAGGGAGGAAGCTACAGAAAAAGCGGTTTCTCTTGTATGCGCAGCGATCAATTGTCCTCAGGATGGAAGGAAGAGAATAATAGATCCAGTAAAGGATGTACTTATCATCGGACCAGCATCACCCGGCATTCAAATAGCGCAGCGCATGTCCGGGTGCGCGAACATCCGGCTCCTTATAACTGAACCCTGCGACTCTGGTGCCGCCACTCACACAGGGGCAAATATTTTGGCCGCTAATACTGGGATCAATATATCGGCTGCTAATACTGGGATCAATATTTTGACAGGCAGGGTTAATAATATAGAAGGCGGTCCCGGTGATTTCAGGATAAATATCCTTAAAAATCCTGTTTCGAGCGAGGAATGTATTTCATGCGGGAAATGTATCGATGTCTGCCCCATAAATGCCATAGACCGGTATCCTGTTTTTTCCATAAGCGAAAAATGCGACCGGTGCGGAAAATGTTATGATATCTGTCCCTCGCAGGCTATCGACCTTGAGGATAATATCACAACCATGAAAACCGGACAGGTGCTGGCTATCGGGAAAAATGCCATTTATCCTGATGAGAAAAAAGGTTTCTATATTACAAGTATTGGTAACGATGTCGAAGGAACGGTCAGTCTTGCCCTTCCTGCCGCCATGGAGATAATGGCGAACACAGGCGGTATAGAAAGGGATTCACCTGCAAAAGCTATCATGGAAGGCTGTGCAGCCGGGAAAAGTGGTTTCCAGGGTTGCACACTATGTGAAAAAGCCTGCCATCATGGCGCCATAATCCGAAAAGACGATAAAATCACGTTCGATGAAATTTCATGCACAGGATGCGGCGCGTGTGCTTCAGTCTGTCCTATATCGCTGTTCAGGATGGAAGATGATATTTACGGTAAGATGGAATATCTCCTCGGCGGATATTTACCTTCGAATTCCAGGCGAACTGAAAAAACCCGCAAGATACTCATGTTCACCTGCGAACATAGCATTCCCCTGCTCGATAAGGCAGGCGAACTCAGGATAAAATATCCTGCAGTCCTTCCCCTTTTTGTCCCTGACCTTGCGAGTGTCTTGGAAACACATATCCTCAGGGCTTTTGACCTGGGAGCAGAAGGCGTGATAATGCTGGGATGTGATGAATGCTCAAGTCATGTCAGTGAAGAAGCTTGCGGACTTGCAGGGAGTTACGGACTTGCAGGAAGGATACTTGAAGAATTCAAACTTGGCGATCGCATAAGCGTTATAAGGAATATAAGGAAGAACAATGATGTTACAAGTTTCACGGGATCTGTATGTTCTTTCAATGAACGTATCGTTCCCATACCATCCGGGAAGCACAAACCTGTAAAATTAATGAACACTTCAAATCGCCGTATCCTGCTTGAACTTATTGCGTCGTTAGCCTCTAAGACAGGCATTACTCCCACTTCTGTTATCGAGGATACGACCGCGCCTTTTGCAGAAATTTCAATAGGCGCATCATGCACGGTCTGCGAAGCCTGTACATCCATGTGTCCCGCGGGCGCGCTCATAAAGGATAAGGGAAGCATAGCATCCATATACGGAAACTGTATAGCCTGCGGGCTTTGCGAAAAGGCGTGTCCTGAAAAAGCGCTCAAAATGCAAAGGGTGTTTGACATGAAAAAACTGGGCAATTCCGCCCCGACTACTCTGTTCAAATCCGAAATTCAGGTATGCGCTTCATGCAATAAACCCTACATGACCCAGGCTGCTTTTGACAGGATCGCAGGTTCATTTATTGAGAACGTAAGAGGAGACCTCAAACCACAGGAGCAGGTCGAACTGATTAAAAACCAGGTAGAGCTGCTCAGATATTGTGAAAATTGCAGACCCACAAGGGCAGTATTGAAAATGGAGATGCTGGCATGATAGATGAAGTATTCAAAGCAAGAGCGACCTTCTATGGTTTCCTGTCAAGGATGTTCGTGGAAGAGCCGCCTTATGAACTGGCAGAAGATATTGTGAGCGGAAAATTCCAGTTCCCGAGAACGTCTTCTTTCAACCGGGATTTTTCTGACGGACTATCTCTTTTTGAGAAATTCGCAGATGGTAATAAGGATGCAGCAGAAATTCATGAAAAGCTGTGCAGGGAATTTACCCGCCTTTTTGTCGGGCCTGTGCCTGCGATGTTCCCTTATGAATCAAAATATATTGATGGTTCAATGATGGCAAAGTCGCTGCTTAAGGTCAAAGAAGAATACAGGAAAGCGCAGCTTTTGAGAGTGCAGGATTTTCATGAACCTGAAGACCATATTGCCATGGAACTTGGGTTTATGAGTAATCTATGCAGGAACGGAGCAAAAGATTCCCTGAGAATGCAGAATGATTTCTTAAAAGACCATCTTTCAAAATGGGCGCCGGTATTCTGCGATGAACTATGTGAAAAAAGCAGTAATGATTTCTACAGGGGCATCGGAAAAATTACAAAGGGGTTCCTGATCTCAGAAAAGGAACTACTGGACGAACTGCATGAAGGTAAAGGTTATATAATCAAAAACTAAAGTGATAATTGATGATCGGAACCCAAGAAATGATATTGATCCTGATTCTTGCGTTGTTCTTGTTCGGACCTTCAAAACTTCCTGAACTGGCGCGTTCCCTTGGAAAAGCAGCAGGTGAATTCAAGAGAGCGCAGAAGGAGACCGAGCTTGATATAAAAAGATTTGATGATCCGTTAAATGATAAAGATACAAAGATTCATAATCTGGCAATCGAAATGGGTATAGATGTCAAAAATAAAACCTCTGAACAACTTGTTGAGGAAATACGTTTTAAGATCAGATCGAAGGAGAAATTAGATATGAAGACAGCAGGTGCATAATATGCCTCAAATAGGACCATTGGAAATTGCGCTGATAGTTGGGGCAATAATAATCTTATTTGGTGCAGCAAAGATCCCGGAACTTGCCCGCTCGTTAGGTAAGGCAACAGGGGAGTTTAAAAAGGGAAAACAGGATATAGAGCGCGAATTGACCGATGTTGAAAAATCCATCAAAGAAACTCCCGCGGAAAATAAATCTTCAAAGATAAAACAGATGGCTCGCGACCTTGGAATTTCGACCGAGGGCAAAACCGAGGAACAATTGCTGGAAGAGATCCAGAAAAAAATGCCCAAGGTAAAATCCGAAAATTAATCGAATGAAAAAAAATAACAACTAACTCGTACAAACTCAATACGAACCCACGCTGCGGGAGTTCGTTTCAGTTCGCATTAGTTCGTTGTTTTTCTCTATATTTAAAAAAAAAGAAAAACATCTATTTCTTCTTTGATTTCTCTTTTATCAGGAACTTCAACAGATCCTTGCTCAGCCTGGTCTCCCTTCCCAGCCTGTCAAGCACTGCCTGTTCAGATGAACCGCCAGCTTTGAGTTCCTGCATTCTTTCAAAGACCTCTGGTTTTATCTCAGAGTATTCATTTATGTCTTTCCTGTGCCCCCAGACATCGCCTTCAAGCAGCGAAATATCCTGCATTTCCAGGAACATCCTGGTGGAGTTGGAAATCGTCTTGATATAGGAACTTGGAACATGTATGGCTTTAACATTGGGACATGCCTGCACAAGTGAAAAAATGTCCTTGTTTGATGGTCTGAATGCAAGATGAATTATTTTTTCACTCGATCCGAGCGAATTTATCTCTTCTTTTGAGCTAACTACTCTGATTCTCATAATATATTACCTCCTACTGCCACTCTAACGTTTTTTTATACCATATTACTAATTCACAGCCATAGAATTTTCAAATAGTATAGAGTTGCTACAAAGAAAACTTATACATTCTAACCCTATAAATAATTTGCTAAAATGGATGGATATTTCGAATGAGTGTTATTTCAAATAATGGTCTTCTTTACGATTCCTTGCAGCAAGATTGGCAATTCTTGCAGCAAAGGCTCCAGCAACAAACCCTGCATCTATGTTGACAACAGCCAGCACAGAGCAGGACTGGAGCATGGATAGCAGCGCAGCTTCACCTTTACCGCCGGCGCCATAACCGGTGGAAACAGGGACCCCAATAACCGGAACATCAACAAGTCCTGCGATTATAGAAGGCAGCGTCCCCTCCCGTCCAGCAGCCACGACAACGGCATCCATTCCTTCAGAAACCAGTCTGCCAAGTTCAGGGAACAGCCTGTGTATCCCTGCAACCCCCACATCATATAAAGTATTGACCGTGCAGCCCATCTCAATGGCTATTTCTTTTGCTTCTTCAGCGACCGGTATATCAGCAGTACCAGCGGAGATCACACCTATCCTGCCTCCGGTCTTTTCAGCAGGAGCTCCTATCACAGCTACCCGCGCACGCTCTGACCACCTGATATCCATATCCATCTCATGCGCCAGGGAGTCCAGATTTCTGTAATGCTCATCACTAACTCGTGTTATAATAGATCGTCCTTCGCTCTTTATCTGCGCCCTTGCTATGGAAACAACGTCATTACAGGTCTTGCAGTCAGCGATAATGGCTTCAGGTATCCCTGTGCGCTTTGCCCGGCAAATATCCACCCTTGCCATATTGGACAAATTCTCATAGCCGTTCAACTTAACATGCCTTTCGGCTTCATTGAGACTTATCTCACCATTCTTGAATTTTTTTAGAGTGTTTGATAAATCCATGTACTAAAATAACCCTGCATATAGATTATTCTTATGCATAATTAAAATAAAAAAAAGGCCTGGCAATACCTTCATTGCCAGACCACGCCTTTTATTAAATTTTAAGCCTTTAGTTCCTTGTCTTTATAGTTGCAAGAAACTCCATACTCGCATGCACGTACTTCATCCCATGTTTTGTTGATGATGCGCGTGACGCAGTCGATCTGGGAATGTTTGCATTTCATAGTTTTACACTATCTGGTCGATTATTGACCCGTTAAGTGCCCCCCTTACCATGGGAACCCTGGCTTTCATACCAAATGCAGG
>JAHIHJ010000334.1 GCA_018899795.1 Methanobacteriota archaeon | reverse complement strand
TTCCCGAAGGATAGATATACGATGCCGACGATGATAAGCCTCCTGTGTGCCCAGATAGCTCAGCCTGGGAGAGCGCCGCGCTGAAGACGCGGATGTCCCCGGTTCAAGTCCGGGTCTGGGCACTCTAAAGTTCTATGTCTATTCGATGAAAACAAGAAAAAGAATATATATAGTAAAAAATATAAGTAGTTTTGGGATAAAGAAGCCATTATGACCAAAATTAAACAATCTTCACACAAAATGGTAAAGATCATCGTTATCAACAACTACGGTCAATTCTGCCACCTGATCCACCGCGCCGTGCGCGATCTGGAACAGGAAGTGGAACTTGTGAAAAACACATCCACTATAGAGGAGATCCTGGCAAAAGAACCCGATGGGCTGATACTCAGCGGCGGTCCCACCCTTGAGCGTGCGGGAAATTGCGCTGCTTACGTGAAGGAACTTGACCTGCCCATTCTTGGCATCTGCCTTGGGCATCAGGTTTTGGCGCTGGCATACGGCGGGAAGGTAAAGACTGGCTCAGCAGGCGGATACGCAGCAGTGGAGATAGAGATAGTTGTAGAGGATGATATCCTGAAAGGTCTTGGTCCAAAAACAAGTGTCTGGGCGTCCCATGCAGACGAGGTCTCTGAGCTGCCTCCTGATTTCATAAGGCTTGCGCGCTCACACATCTGCGAGATAGAGGCGATGAAGCATAAGACGAAACCGCTTTACGGAGTGCAGTGGCATCCTGAGGTTTCGCATACGGAGAAGGGGAACGAGTTGCTTATGAACTTTTTTGAGGTGTGCAGGGGATTTAAGAAATTTTAACTCTATGACCTCTGTGTCCAGGTGGCTATTTTGCTTTTTGATCAAACCGAACGACCAGATATCCCAGCACCGCAAAAAATGACCCTGCTGCCATCACGACCTGGAAGCCAAAATGCTCAAGAAGGAAACCGCCCAGGATTGAGCCGATTATTGATGCCAGGGCTATTGAGGAATTGAGCAATCCTGCTGCTGTGCCCTTATCTTCGTTATTTTTTATGAGGAAAGCCGTGGAACCCACATAAAGGCATGAATAAGAAATCGCGATAAGGATCATACCAGCAATAGCCTGATAATATATCGTCAGGGGTATGAGCGCGAGGAAAGCAATGGCAGAGAACAGGTCGCCCACGTGGATAAGAGGTCTTGTATCGTATTTGTCAAGCCTTCTCATAATGAAGAACTGCAACACAGGGTTTATTGTATAAATTAAAGCCACCTCATATTTATTCGCCCCAAGGCTCACAAGGTAAAGCGGGAAGATGACCCATACGCTGTTGGCTCCTATCTGGCGCAGGAAAAACCCGAAATATATGTCCCAATTCTTTTTCAACACTGCAATTGAAAAATAATCCCCCTTCTTTTTTACTTTCATTTCAATATCTGGAAGCGTAAGTGCGATCAAAAAAGAAATTGCAAAAAACAAAGACGAAATCGTAAAAATATCCCTGTAGACAACGCCTGTCCCTGATATCTGATCTTTCGCAAAAACCTCCCAGTAAGCTGCTACAATAAAAACTATCATGTTCCCTACAGCCCAGCCAAGCGGCATGTATGAACTGAACTTCCCGATGCTCTGCCTGGAGTCGATGACGTAAAGGATGATCACCGCGGGATAGATACCGATACTGAACCCTGCCACCGCCCTTATTACTCCGAGGCTGAATGGATCTGATGCGAACATCTGGAGAAAGAACATCACAGAGGAACTCAAAAAACCGGCGTATAAAAGCGTCTTCGGGCGCAGGGAATCAGAAGCCCTGCTGAATATGTATGTGGATATGAAAATAGATGCCGCGTATACTGCAACGATGAATCCTATCTGTGAGCCGGAAGCCCCGAGTTCGTGTGCGAACAGGGGAATAAAAATGACTGACATCATTACAGCAGAGTTCGTCAAAAGCTGGAGCGAGTTCAGTCTCATCAGGTTTCTTATGAAAGGATATGTATTTAAGCAATACAGTTTGTGAACTACCCAAACCCTAAGGGCTTTGGGCGTCCCGCTGCATCGACCCTCTATTGAGAAGTCCTTGACGGGCGTTAATTCCCGTAGTTCCTACGGTACTGATTGATCTTTTTAAGATATTAATTGCAGCGTTATGATCTCTGTCCAATACCAATCCACAGAAGGGACAACTGTGTACCCTTTCAGATAGGTTCTTTGGTACTGAATTATCGCAACCGCTACAATTCGTTGATGTGTTTCTGGCATTGACAAGTTCAACTACTTTCCCGGCACATTCTGCCTTGGATTTCGTTAAAATCATCAACTGATACCAGCCAGCATCGGATATGGACTTTGCAAGATGATGGTTCTGCATCATGTTCTTTACCTGCAAGTCCTCAAATACGATACGGTCATAGGTATCTACCAGTTTTCTTGATGTTTTATGAGCAAAATCTGTTTTCTGATTCCTGATTTTTCTGTGAACTTTTGCTACGATTGTTCTTTGATCATTCCTGTTGCATGAACCTTTCTTTTTCCGGCTTAACCGCTTCTGTTCTTGTGTTAACTTATCCCCTTTTTTTCTCAGGTACTCAGGTGGTTCTATCTTTCGTCCGTTACTCATTGTTATCAAAGAACTTAGACCTAGATCTATTCCTATTTCGGTCTTGGTCTCAACCGGGATTATTGGTTTTTCGATTTCGCATGAGAGGGAAACATACCACTGATCAATATCCTTCCTGATCGTGCAGGTCTTGATATGTCCTTCGATTTCCCTGTGCCGGATGATCTTGATGTTTCCTATTTTTGAAAGATTGAGCTTTCCATATTCGATTGAAAAACCCATTTGAGGATAGGTAAAACTGTTATACCTGTTCCTTCCCTGAAATCGAGGATATCCAAAACCATTAAAAAAATTCTTGAAGCTTTTATCGACCCTTTTTATCACATCTTGAAGTACCTGAGAGAATACTTCTTTTTGATATGGGGTTTTTGTAGCTGTCAAATCAAGCATCTGATCGTATTTATATATCCATTCAGTTTTTCCCCACGGAAATAAATCAAATTCTTTTTTGAGTTTGTTAAGTTCTGCTTGTCGCTTTCGTTCTGCAAGAGAATCGTTATAAAGATGTCTGCAAGTATCAAGTGTTCTGATAAACTTAACCTCTTGATTCTTGTTTGGATATATCCTGAATTGATATGATTTTTTCATGCACACTCGACAATGTTATATTGTTTTGTTTCCATATAATGCTTGTCTATCCCTAAAAATGCAGACTCGACAACTCTTTTTAGGGGATAGATAAATCGCGGTTCGATTAATGAGTAATATCATGGCTTGTAAACATGAAATTGTCAAATGTGAACGTAAGGTCAGAAATATTGTTGATGATTCTGAAAATATCTCAGATAAAATTAATTTAACAAATCTGGAAGAAAATGGAATGTTACAATACTTCTATCATTCTCCGTCTTCAGAGCTACCCGTAAGAGATATTTTAAACGAACAAAAGAAAAGATATAAAACAGAACCGCATATCGAAATTGGTGCTGAGAATTATATTTCCCGTTGCTATCCAACTAACATTAAAAAGTTTGCAGAAAGCGATGAAAAATATCTGTTTTTGGTAACAACATGTAGGAATAGAAATATAAATGAATATATAAATAAAAAAACAGGTGAAAAAAAGACGAATCAATTCATTGTTGGCTATATTATTAAAGACCCAAATAAAAGTTTTTATATCGATGATCATATATGTATAAGAGGACAAACTCAAATCTTCTCTTT
>JAHIHJ010000333.1 GCA_018899795.1 Methanobacteriota archaeon | reverse complement strand
AGGGCAAGCTTTTCCATCTCCAGAATATAGGTGAAAAATACTACTTCAGCAATCAACCCAACATTAACCGCATCCTGTTGAACAAAATGGAAAACGTTAAAGAAGAAGAACTAATTGATATGGAACAGGAGCTTTTAAGAGATAGCATTAAGGGGGGAAAGCTCAAGGTTTTTATCTGGGAGGAAAATGCGGGCAATATTGCGGATTCTGAAGAATTAAAACTTGTTATCCTGAAGAGAGAAAACACAGAAGTAATGAAAAATATCCTGAAAACCAAAGGGCAGACACCACGTGTTAACATAAATACTCTGTTTTTCCTCTACCCATTGGAATCCGAAAGATCAGGTTTTATCAATACCATGAAGCGGAAAATAGCCTACGAAAATATTGAAAAAGATAAAAACCTGAACCTATCTGATGAACAGAAAAAAGAAGTTAAAAAAGAACTGAAAAAAACCGAGAACAACTTAAAAGAATCAATACGCAGGTTCTACCGGATGGTTGCGGTTCCAGATAAAGATGGATTGAAGAGTAATGATCTGGGGATACCCACCTATGGAGAGGAAAAAGGGCTCAGTCAAGAGGTATATGAAAAACTGCGTTCTGATGGGGAGATACTGGAAAAAATTGCACCATTAGTTCTCAGGGAGAAGTATCTAACTGGCAGAGAATATGTTTCTACAGAGCAACTATATCACTCATCACTTAAGACTCCGGGTGAAACAAGAACGATCAATAGGACTATCTGGGAACAGGGAATCGCAGAAGGTGTATCAAAAGGGCTCTTCGGGCTGGGTGATCTGGAATCAAATAAACCGATATGCAGATATTTTAAAGAAAAGGCATCGATTGCCCTATCAGGGAATGAGATTGTTATCAGTGAAGCATTGTGTAACGATCAAAGGAAGAAAGAGGAAAAAATCTCAACACCCCCAGAGACGGAAACATCAAAGGAGACTCATGATATCGATAAATATAAGACCAGAGAGAAAAAGCAAGAATCTCTTGTTAAGACGCGAAATGAGATTCAACTCAGATTTAAAGTCCCAAAGGGTAAAATAGCCAATATCATGGGCGTAATGAATTTATTGCAGAGCAAATTTGAAACTCTGGAGATCGAACTTATTGCTAATGAGGGAGCGATCACAGAACAGGATTATGAAGACAAAATAAAAGAGGCATTCAGGCAATTAGGGATCGAATTGGATGAAGAATAATACTCTTTGCCATGCCGACATAACAGATTTGATAGAAATGAGATGGTTCAATCTTCCATGCGCTTCGAATTTTGAGGAATTTATCCACGGTAAATCCAAGCGAATTTGATTTATTGGTTCATACATCTGGCATACGAGTATGAACTCTTTGTGAAATGAGTATAGCGCCTGCGTATTTCTGAAGTTACGCAGCAATTTTGGTAAGCGTCACAGGAGAAAACCGCATATTTCGATGTTAAACAATATGCATCTATTATTTTTTTTATTTTATTGTCAAACAAATATAATTTCACTACTTTATTTCAACTGCCTTGAACTCCTTTAATAGTTTTTCTGCCCTCTTTTTTCCAAATTTTTTGACCATCTCATCAAAGATAGGGCTATTTCTGATACGTTCCTGATAACTTTTCTCAAGAACCTTGATATCGGCAGTAGACCCATTTGGAATGATTGCATGTAACCCGTTTTCAATTCCTTTGGATTTATTCTTAGTCTTAATTCTCATATGTTATTTACTCATGAGTACTAACTTTATATGCCTCACTCTGGCTAAGGAATGTTATCATTGACTTCGCTTCTTTCTCCAGGACCTGACATCATTGAGATGTTTAAACGCTTTGTTGCCTTAAACTCATCGATGTCCTTTTTTTCGGATATGAGGAATTTGAGAAACGACTTGTTTTGAAACCTACAAGTTTGGGCAATACCGAGCAATTCCAGGTATTGAGGTGCAGAATGTTCAAAAAATGTCCCTGAAATTTTTCTTTGGATAGCAAGTTGCCTGATAGCTCTTTCTGCCATGTTATTGTTCCAAGGTATAGAGTCATATTCGAGAAATGTGAATAGACTTTCTTTATAATGTTGAAATCGTTTTTGATATTTGATTGTTAATTCGGAGGTGTAATCCCTATCAATGATATTATTTTTATAGAAGTTTTTTACAGACTTATTGAATTTATTAAGATGTATCTTTTTTAATCCATATTTCTCGATATCGTCGAAAATAGGCATGATAAGGTTCTTTACTTCAAGAATGAACGCCTCGAATTCGGTGTTGAACGGTTCACTCCAGAGATCATCATTGATATCTCGGATTAGATGGGCCCAGCATTTTTGTTGCTTGCACATTACAGAGTCATAACCGGGGTAGAAATCGGATATCAAAACCCCTTTATAATTTGACAAAAATTCATGCACTAAGGTTGTCTCTCTTGTTTCAGTAATTCTAAATACCACAT
Organism: Methanobacteriota archaeon; assembly: GCA_018899795.1. The sequence goes on along the minus strand of JAHIHJ010000333.1, from coordinate 13 downwards.
GCTTGCCGTCTGT
>JAHIHJ010000332.1 GCA_018899795.1 Methanobacteriota archaeon | reverse complement strand
GTAGACATTTTTTCCATCAATGGCTATTTTCTTATTTTTCAAAATGCCTTCGCCACCACAACAAACGCTGTGCTCAGCAGTAGCATTACCGCAAGCACCACTCCTAACTTCATTTGCTTACTTTGTTTCATTTCATTTTCCTCCATATTTCTCTTCTTTCTATTGCTCCGGAGGCAGGATCAGGCAAGACTTTATTTATTCTCAAAGCCAACATGACAATGCCTTCGGGCAAACGCCTGGGTTCAGCCTGTCCTTTTGAAACGACTGAACCCCAGGGTTTTGAGACTGTAAAAATCTAAGTGTATGATTTGTGATTTTGAAACCATCTATACCACCGGAATTTACAGACCCAATTCTATAATAGAAGGGGGGGGGTATATATTGGTTTCGGTTTATAAATTATAATCTATTTGAAAATTTCAATGCCGTTAAAAATTTTAATATCATAAGTTTCAGAAAAGCACCGGCTTTTCAAAAGAAATACAGTATCACAGGAAGTAGTATTACCCCCATCGCATGTGTTTTCCTTATCTTTGCAAATGAAGAGACCATCCCAACAATTGTTGATATCAAAAAAATCACAAGTCCGAACCAGCCTGTGAACATTATGACCATCAGCGTAAGGATGATCAAGACCGCTGAGCATAGCTTTGAATAGTCAATTTTCGACAGCATACCTGATATCCTGTCTCCCAGGTAGATCGTGGTATAATACGAGATGATCGAAACATATACAATTACAGCAAGCAGCAGGATTATGACTGACATATCCCATTCATCGACATTTGTCAGCTCATTGATCGCGACCATAGCTCCGCTCCTTGTCCTGTGGATGGTGTATAATGCTATCAGGCTGAAAATTGCATTGGCTGTATTTGCCCCGCTTAAAGCTATTATGAACTCTTTTGATGCCTCCTCGCCTTTATCCTCACGTACCAGCAGCCGCGCTATTATGGTGCCAACAGCAGATGATACGCCTGGAAGCCATGCGACGAACGATCCGGCTGCGGTTCCTGAGATAATGCCCCTGACGATCCTTTTTCCCGGGAGCGCGAACATGCTGTTTTTTTGCTGGGGCGGGACTTCAGAGCGAGTCATCAGGGCAAGGACAAGCATGGAGGCGCCGAACAACCCGGATAGGAGAGGTAGCAGTATCGATGGTTCGCCAAATGTGATAAGCGGCGCCATCTTATCTGTATTCTCAAAAGCGAACAACCCGAGCATGCCAGAAAGGAAGAACAGGATAACAGCATAGCCCTTGTATTTTAGATGCGCAAGCGACCCCTGACCTTCCACAACCTCCCCGTTCTCAGTCGCTATCATCAGCACTGCTATCAGAACAAGGATCCAGCCGATATATGCATCTATCGTGCCGTAGATGTTCATGAAAAAGAAACCCAGCGGCACTGCAATGAGAAGAGAGGTAGCCACCGAGCCGGCGCTGCCTATTGCTGAGAGGCGCACAGCCTCAGCCCCGCGCCCTTCCATAAGAAGCTGGTGTCCTGGCAGCACTGCAAGCGCCGTGTCAGCCTCGGGAGCGCCAAGGAATATGGATGGGATGATATCGACGAAGGTTTGCGTGACTGAGTTCGAGAGGATTATCACTGCGATGTAGAATGGCGCAAAACCCATTTCGAGGAAAAGCGGGGTAAGAGCAAGCAGTATCAGGGCGAAGTTATTTACATGGATGCCTGGCGTGAGCCCTGAGATTATGCCCAGAAAGAAACCAAAGAAGATGGAAATAATCAGAAGTGTGATCGATATGTCCATAGGATAGCCTCAAAACAGTCAGTAGACAAAAACGTTATGATATGATAATCAGGCATATGATTTAACGAAAAGCCCGCATTTACATGAACCTCTTTTTTGAATGTCAAGTGTCCTGTGTATGCATGGGCATATAAGGTCCTTATCTTTTTTAGGATCACCCGTTACCTGACGGCAGCCGCAGTACTGTACCCCATATTCTCTTTTATTCTGGGCAAGACCTTTTATTGCCTGTATGGATTTTCTCCCGAGCGGCTAAAAATTCCATAGCTTGTAATTGTATGTTTTAAGTTATGTATCTTAATACTTCCGCAGCCCCCTATATGCCTGGAATTTTCAAGCGCGCCAGTTGAAACATCGGGAAAACATCATATCGACTCTTTATCTTCCTTGAAGTGCAGGACATATACCAGAATCTTACAAAAGGTTAATACGTTGGATTTACAATTTTATGGTAGAGTTGATTT
>JAHIHJ010000331.1 GCA_018899795.1 Methanobacteriota archaeon | reverse complement strand
GTAAGATCGGTCAATTTCTGTACCTGGTCTGAAATATTCATTGCAAGTGCTTCATCCCTGTAGTTCATGACCGCCATATTCACTTTGACGGTCGCCCCTGCTAAATTCTGGGTCAGGCTCTGCTTCAGGACATCGCCTGCACTAATCCAGCCTTCTTCCTTCAGGACGGTTTCGCTTACGACCGCAGGCCATGCATCTTTTGTTTCAAGGCATCCTGCTGCCAGCACGACCAAAAATAATATAAGGATTAGAGTTTTTCTCATTCGAACACCGCATCAGTATATATATTGAATACTATTAATGTTTTACTACTTAATAATTTACAACTTAATAATAATGATGGAACAATGAAAGAAAAGATCAATCAATTGAAAAAAGCGCTCAACAAAGCCGCTATTATAGATGATTGCGCGATCGCAGATGAAATATTATCAATTGGATATAAATGTCAGCAATGCGCCAGATGCTGCATGGAGGACTACGGCGACAATACTGTATCCATCTTTCCATTCGAAATAAGGCGCATATCTGAAAAGACAGAACTCAAAAGGGAGGATATAGCCTTTCCAGCCCCCTCAGAAGACAGGGATGCAGCAGGGAATATCCACACTTTTGAATGGGCATTGAAGAAAAATGGGGACTGCATGTTCCTGGATAATGGTTTATGTAAAATATACGAATACAGACCGTATATTTGCAGCACATATCCTTTTTATTTGATTGAAGGACGACTGATGGTATCTGAATGCGAGGGATTGGGGGGCGCTATCAGCAAAGAGGAAGCCGCAAAGATGGCTGCGCTGCTAAAGGAGCGATATATCGCTGAGATCAGGGAATCAATAGCCCTTCTTGAAAAGTTCAGGGGATTCAAACCAGGCGGCAGGGGAAATATATGCATACATGATAGCGAAGGAGAGCACTGGATCAGGCAAACTGAATGATCATCCCATCAAATGCTATAAAAATATAAGTATTATTAAACTAATATGACATCAAATGAAACTCCTGGCATTATCAGACTTTCATGGTGATTATTCCCATATTGGAGCGATACGCGATAGTGCAGGAGAATTTGATGCGGTATTGATCGCCGGGGATATAACCGATTTCGGTCCTGATGATAAAGCGCTGGAATTACTTGAAATGTTCACGGAACCTGTGCTTGCCGTGCCAGGGAATTGCGATCATCATACTATCCTGAAACTTCTGGATGAAAAGACCATCAGCCTTCACAATTCATATCACACAATGGGAAACATAACCTTCATTGGTCTCGGAGGTTCGAACCCGACTCCATTCAACACTCCTTTTGAACTATCAGAAAAAAGGATCGGTGAATCTATTGGTACATTATTAAGTAAACTAAATAATACTGATGATAAAAGTAAAAGAATTGTTCTTTTATCGCACGCCCCTCCACGAAATACCACTGACAGATTACCCCAGGGGAATGTCGGCAGTGAAGCGCTTGAGCGTTTTCTGGGTCGTTTCGACCTTATAGTATGCGGGCATATACACGAAGCCCGAGGCAAGATGCAGGCTGGCGGCACGCTTGTGGTGAATCCGGGTCAGGCGTTCAAAGGTCAGGCTGCCCTGATAACGATAGACAATGAGATAAAAGTGAAGTTCATAGATACATAATGATAAAGATCGCAGTTTCCGGGAAAGGCGGCGTTGGGAAGACAACGCTCTCAGGCACGCTTGCGCGCCTCTATGCACGCAAAGGTTATGATGTCCTTGCCATCGATGCAGACCCGAGCATGAACCTGGCTTCAGCGCTGGGCATAAGAAAACCACCCATACCGCTAACAGAATACCCTGAACTTATCGATGAAAGGGCAGGCGGACCTGCCGGGGTTTTCAAATTAAATCCAAAGGTTGACGACATCGTTGATAAATTCGGTGTGACAGGTCCTGATAACGTAAAGCTGCTCGTTCTGGGCACTGTGGAGCGCGGCGGGAGCGGATGCATGTGCCCTGCAAGCTCTTTTCTAAAAGCGCTTCTGCGCCATGTGATATTGAAGATCAACAGCGTAGTAATACTGGATATGGAAGCTGGAGTGGAGCATCTCGGGCGGGGCACGACCAGAGGGATAGATATCATGCTCATCGTGGTTGAGCCGGGAGCAAGGTCGATCGAGACCGCAGGAAGGATAATGGAACTGGCGCGGCAGATAGATATCAGGAAATTCGGGGCAGTGATCAATAAAGCAGGGAAAGAGACAAATGATATCAAAGATAAGCTTAAGGGCTATGGCATAGATGTAATTGGCATAATACCTTATGACACCGCCCTTGTACAGGCTGACATGGAGAGCATGGCACCTATAGATAAAGGCGGGGCTGCGGTAGAAGCAATAAAAAATGTCCTGGATCAATTATCCCTGACACAGGAGTGACGAACATACAGAAACAAGAAAGGATGCCCTGCGGATGCAAATCCATTGATGACCTCCTGGGCGGTGGATTCGAGAGGGGTATAGTCACTCAGATATACGGGGCGTCAGGTACAGGTAAGACCAACATCTGCATCCAGCTTGCAATAAACACTGTTAACAGCGGGAAAAAGGTGGTGTTCATAGACACTGAAGGTTTCTCTGCAGATCGGTTCAGGCAGATAGCGGGTGAGGATGCTAAAAAGATCGCAGGAGACATAATCATATACGAACCCGCCAGCCTTGACCAGCAGTATTCTGCCGTACTCGAACTTGAAAAGATAATGAACGAAAAGATCGGTCTCATTATCCTTGACTCAGCAGCGCTTTTTTACAGGCTTGGATTGTCATCGGATGATTCGAATGATGAGAACATGGGGCTTCGGAGGGAACTTGTTAACCAGATCGGGCTCCTTCACGGAATAGCCAGGAAATACAATATTTCCGTGGTTATCACAAATCAGGTCTTTAAAGATGTATCCACAGGAGAACTCTGTCCGATAGGAGGGAACGCCCTGGAACACCTCTCAAAGACCATCGTACTGCTTGAAAAGACCGGGACATCAAAACGAAGGGCAGCGCTTCGAAAACACAGGTCAAAGTGCGAAGGAACTAACTGCGAATTCATACTGACAGAAAAAGGTGTGCAATAATTTAGGAGAGTTTTATTTTATAGTGCGCTAAGTTAAAATAACAGATTGACTATATGCATGGAAGAAGGAGTAAAATAACCTGATGGTGAACCTTTGGAATAAAGACGTTGAAAAGAAATTCTTTAATGAATCACTTGCATTTGCTACACCTGAGCAGTTGTTTTATGTTACTGATGATAATCGATATTTAGCATACTGGCCAAAGGGTTATCCCAGTGAGAAAAACACGCTTCAAAGTAGAAATTCATTAATCGGAAGTTTTACAGAAAAATGGACGACTGATTTGCTTCAAGAAGTTGTAAAAGATAAAGGGTTATTTGCAGTTCAGGGTGCTATTTGTGAAGAGCTTGCCTTAACAGGAAAGTCCCGCGCAGATGTTGTTATTTCTAAGAATAAAAATATCCGTCAAAAACCCGAAGATATTTTAACAATTTTTGAAGTAAAAATGTCTGTCGTATGGAATTGGGAATTTAGGAATGACGGGTCTGGAATAAATTTAACTTGCATCGGTGATTATAAGACACACGAGGGAAACCCAGGTTTATTGCGATCTGATTCAATGTTAAAGGCAGCTGGTAAGAGCATAAATATAAAAGTTTCAAATTTTAAAGCTTCAAAAATACCAATCATTGTTATGGGGAATACTCCGATTACGAATAGCTATTATTCTAAAGTTGATCATCTAAAAATTTCTGGCATAGTACAGGGATTCTGGTCTGTCAATCCAAAACCTTTAGATAATAACGGTGAAAACATTAAGAAAACAGAGAAACTGGGTTTTTATCGATTTGAAAAATTTGATGAATTACGAAATTCTATAGAGTCTCTGTTATCTGAAGACTGGAATTTCTTTTCCAGCATGAGAAGCAACAAAGAACTCGGTCAAATTATCGAATTAGCAAATAGAGAAAAAACATATGAGAAAAAGGGTGAAGTTTTTTTGAGACTTATAAACGAGTGAATGTATATGATAGATTCAGGGTACAAACGCAATGGAACTAAAACAAGTTCTTTTGGAACTCCGGGAAGAATAAATCACGATTCTTCCGAGTTTTATAACAGCAAATTATACGCTGATAAAAAGCTGCCTAACTCTGTCAAGTTTATTGAAAATCCAATATCAGCGGAGAATCTTGATAAAATCTATTGTAAATCCAGTGAAATAATGGATGATATTCCTGATTATAGTGTTCATCTAATGGTAACTTCTCCTCCTTATAATGTGAAAAAAGAATATGATGAAGATTTGTCTTTAGAGGAATATAGGAAGTTGCTAAAAACTGTATTTAAAGAAACCTATAAAAAATTGGTCACAGGCGGTAGAGCCTGTATAAATGTGGCAAACCTTGGGAGGAAACCCTATATTCCTTTGCATAGCTATATTATTGAGGATATGCTTGATATCGGTTTTTTTATGAGGGGTGAAATTATATGGAATAAGGCATCAAGTGCCAGCCCATCAACGGCTTGGGGAAGCTGGCAATCCGCTGCTAATCCTGTATTAAGAGATATTCATGAATACATTTTGGTCTTTTCAAAAGAATCATTTTCAAGAAAACGAGGAGCTAAAATAAATACCATTACTGCAGAAAATTTTATTGAGTGGACAAAGAGTGTTTGGACATTTCCAGCAGTTTCAGCGAGAAGTATTGGTCATCCTGC
>JAHIHJ010000330.1 GCA_018899795.1 Methanobacteriota archaeon | reverse complement strand
ATGCGGCTGTTATTCCTTTTCCCAGACCGCTCATCACACCGCCGGTAACTATGATATACTTCATGCCTGCCTTTTTAGGCAAGCATCGGCAATATATTTAATGGAATGATTTAGAACTGCATAACATTTTTTACTTATTTTTCCTCGATGGGCAGAGATTTGAAACAGGGCATAGAGGACATTTCTGACCTATAGGTCTGCATATATCCTGACCGAACCTCACCAGAAGCTCATTTATGTCCTTCCAGTGCCTCTTCGGGAGAACGCGGCGAAGCTCTGTTTCAGTCTCCTCCGGCGTTTTTGTCATCACAATTCCCAGCCTGTTAGATATCCTGTGGACATGGGTATCCACTGCCACAGCATCCATCCCGAAACCATAAACAAGCACACAGTTCGCGGTCTTTCTCCCCACGCCTGGAAGAAGAAGGAGAGACTCTATGTCATCTGGGACTTTGCCTTTGAGATCGTTATCTATTATTCGCGCGATCTCCTTAACGCGCGGCGCTTTTGTGCGGTAGAAGCCGACATCGCGTATCAGCTCCTCGATATCGCCGGTATCGGCGCGGGCAAGCTCGATGCATGTGGTATATTTCGCAAAGAGTCTTTCTGAAGCCCTGTCCGTGACCTCGTCGCGCGTGCGCTGGGAAAGTACAGTGGCGATCAGAACGTGGAAAGGGTCGCGTGAGCCGAATTTGCCTGGAGGGTATCGTTCTTTCAGGCGCGAAATAATGGTATCAATGGTCATGCGTGTAATTAGACGCCTGTAATAATAAATATGAACTAACCCATCAGTTTCAAAAATATCTCCTCAAGCGAGGGCTCCACTGTCTTTATATCGATTATCTTCCCGTTATGCTTCGTCACCCAGCCCGTAATCCTGTTGAACTCCTCAATGTCATTCGTCCTTGCCATGAAATGCCCGTTTTTCCTGACAGCCTCAAAATCAACGCTCTCATCCACGCTGAACTCTACCACATATTCTACTGCGCTGCACGATCTTTTGATCTCACCCATCGTCCCGCTTGCCACCTCGAGCCCCGCGTTCATGATAAGCACCCGGTCGCACAGGCTTTCCACCTGGTACAGGTTATGAGCGCTGAAAACGATGGTCTTTCCGTGCTTTCCCAGGTCTGCAATAAAATCCGCCAGGTACTTTGAAGTCGTTGGGTCAAGACCCGATGTCATCTCATCAAGGACAAGGTATTCAGGATCGTTTATAAGCGCCCTTGCTATGGCGACCTTCCTCTGCATCCCTTTTGACATCTCGCCTATCTTCTTATCACGCGCATCAAGCCGAAGCGCCGTAAGGAGCTCTTTGATCCTTGCTGATGCAGCGCTTTTGTCGATGCCGTATATCTCTGAAAAGAACATGAGGTAATCATCCGCCGTCATACCTTCGTACAGCGGGCTCTCCTCAGGCAGGAACCCAAGCTTCTGTTTTATCTTCTTTGCATTCTTTTTATAATCCATTCCCTGTATCGTTATACTCCCCTGCGTCGGGACAATAAGCCCTGAAAGCATTTTCAGTGTGGTCGTCTTTCCCGCGCCGTTGGGTCCCACGATGCCCAATATCTCACCTTTTTTTACATCAAAATCAAGAGAATCCACAGCAATGTGACCATCGTAAACTTTTCTCAGTCTGCTCACCGAAATCTCATTCATAGAAACTATTATTTAATCACGAAGTAATATAAATGTGATGGGTTTACTGACCATTTCTAAATGGGAATTGAGACGGACAAAGCGAGGTTTCGGGAAAAAGACCATTGCTTTTTCTCTACTGCTCGTCTTACTGATAGGAATAGTCTCATTTTTTATAGCACAATACGGCTTCCACCTTAACGATAATCTCTACAAAGTGGTGGCAACAGACCCTGAAATTGGGTCGGTGGTGGGGACGGATAGTAAATTTGAGGTTTATATAGCTGAAGAAGCAAAAGCAAGAGAGATGTTCCAGCAAGGCGGTTTTGACATCCTGATAATCGGGCAAAATGTCAGCTTCCAGGGCTCTGAAAGATCGATCTCAGCTATGGACGCTCTGGATAAAGCAGTTATAAAATATGATGAGAACAGGCTTTTGTCATACAATGACCTGAATAATACTTTCCCGGTATGGATAACGATAAATAACATCCCAAGGGAACAGGCATTTGCTGCGCCATCACTCCAGAAATTGCCTGAACTTGAACCTGAATTTGAACCCTCACCCGAAACGATTACCTCTCCTGCCCCTACCCCCGCGTCCGCAGGAACACCAGTAAAAGGGACAGCTCCAACCCCATCAATAAGCGAAGTGAAAACTCAGAAAAATGTCCTACCCATAAAAGAGAATGCCCTTTCAACCCCATCGCATTTCAATCCGCCCATCCCCTTCAGATCCGTGGTCTTAAGCTTTCTGTTCATCTTCCCGATGTATTTCATAGCCCAGCTCTTTTCAGCCAGCATCATGGAAGAAAGGGTGAAGAGAAAAGGGGAACTGCTGCTCGTTTCTCCCGTGAGTTCATGGGAAATAGTTCTCGGAAAGCTTGTCCCGTATCTTGTGCTAACGCTTGTCCTGATGGGAGGTATAGCTCTGTATATCGGCGGCAATTTATGGATGCTTCTGATCCTTCTGCCCATGGTTCTCATGTTCCTGTCAACGGCTTTCCTTGGCGCCATAATATCCCGGAGCTTCAAGGAACTGACATTTGTGCTGGTCTTCCTTTCTGTCAGCCTCTCAGGATACATCTTCCTTCCTGCAATGTTTTCCAATATCCATGCCATAAGCATGATCTCTCCCATGACCCTTGTGGTAAAAATGCTCGAGGCAGAAGCTGTTACAGCACAGGAATACCTGTTCTCCACCCTGCCATTCTACCTTGTCTCTATTCTCATTTTTACATTCGGCATCTTCATTTACCGGGAAGAAGACCTGTTCACCCAGAGATCGGTCAAAGGAAAATTATTGGATTCTGTCCAGGTCTTCCTTCAGCGCATACCTGCACCGATCTTCTTTTTAAGCATCGCGCTTTTACCGCTTGTGTATTCAGTCCAGTTGATATTGATAGTGGTGATGTTCAATTTTCCCATCAGGATCGGGATAGTGGTTTTCATTTTCATGGCAGCGTTCATAGAAGAAGTGGTAAAATCAGTGGGCATATACACCGCATTCTCAAGGAAAATGTCAGTTATTGATACGCGCACCGCGATAAAAGCAGGGATATCTTCAGGCACAGGTTTTTTCTTAGGTGAAAAGCTTCTCTTGCTTGCGGTCATAGCCGGCATCTCAGGCTCCGTGTTCGGGTCTGCAATGGGCATAGGTCTTCTGGTATTCCCATTCATTCTGCATGTTTCTGGAGCCATGATATCAGCCCTGGGTTTAAGGTATCTTGGCACAGGGAAATACATCCTGTCTGTGATACTTGCAACTGTTGTACATGCGGGTTATAACCTTTATATCGTCAGGGGGGTTTTTTCTGGGTAAAACTATGATAATCGCCAGGAAGGAGTGGAAATCGCTCCTTCTTGAGAAAACACTCATCCTTGCGATGATAATCCAGCTCCTGATAGCCTCGTTCTCATCTCTTCTCGTCATCGGGCTCGCTTCGTTCTTTGACCCGTCCGCTCTTAACAGGTATGATATGGAGAGAGGAAAGATAGGGGTTATTGGAGATGGGGGGGAACTAAGACAGTTCCTGCGGGAGAGTCACATAAGACCCCGCTATTATCAGGATCTTGATACAGCCCTTTCAGATTTTAACAATAACAGGATAGATGCCGTCCTTGTTGTCCCGCCCGCGGCTTCATCGGGCAGCGATATCATACAACTGGAGCTATACCTGCCCGTTTCTGATATCAGGGGCACCCTTGCCACCCTGCAGTTGAAAAAGCCGCTTGAGGCGTTTGAATCATATGTCCGCGACGTGAGAGCACCGCGCATCGGTTTTGAGCCTGTGAGGCTTTATGTTGATGAGGAACTGAAGAAAACGTCAACATACTTTGAATTCATCTACGGGATACTCATCCCCCTCCTTGTCTTCACTCCGGTCTTTATCTCAGGCGGTCTTATCATAGACATGGTCACAGAAGAGTACGAACGAAGGACGATGGAACTGCTTGAGGTGGCTCCAATGTCCTTTTCCCAGATCATGAATGGCAAGATGCTCGTGGCTGTGCTCATAGTCCCCATGCAGGCGCTCCTGTGGCTGGCTCTTGTGGGCATAAACCGTATCGCGGTGCATAATATCCCTGGCATACTGCTTGTAGCGACCGTGACAGCTGTTGTTATAGTCATTCTAGGCGCCATTATTGCAGTAAAATACAGGGACAGGACGATCTCACAATATTTATATTCACTGATCCTTATTTTCTTATTCCTGGGCGCATACCTGTTCGCTGATTCACCCTTTAACCTTGTAACAAGGCTTTCATCAGGCGCGGCAGGGGGCGCAGAGGCGCTTGCCGGCTGCGCGGCGTATATGGTCGCGGCTGTACCACTGTATATTTATGCCGGCAGGATGAGGGGATAATGCGGGATGCTACAAACGGAGGTAAAATCGTGGTATCTCCGTCATCTTTTCCAATGTGAACAGGGAAAAAAGTGAACGCCTAAGAGAGGGTGACGTTCACTGCATGGTCCACGATGTGCAGGTAGTTAATGTTCGGGGGCATAATGGAATAGGAAAGGGTATAGGTTGAATTGGTCGCGTTAAAACCGTCCCATTTATCGCTCGTCTTTGTTCCTGAATATATAGAGAAGGTTCCGGTGGGGCTTACCAGTTTCATATAATGCTGCATGACCACATTGATGGGGACCGTTTCACCATCATTTTTTATGTATGTCTTATTATAGAGCGGAGGGGTTTCATTCTCCCATGTCACTGAGAGGTCATTTGTATTATATTTTGAATTTACGCTTGCATTTAATAGATCAACAGTAGCCGTATCAGCCGTGGTGATAAGTGCCAGTTTATTTGCGAACCATGATTCGTTGGCACCGCCATTGTTATAATTTACATACACAACGACACCCTCTTCCCCGACTCCTGTTGCTTTCTTGATCTGGATCGAAAAAATCTCTGAATCCGATTCTGGAGCCCTTAGCATCATATTGAGATTACTACCAACCCCAGTCAGGTTGAACTTGAACTGCGTAAGAGGTGTACTGTTCGTGGTATCCAGCCCGAAAACTTCGATCGGAACTTTCAGTTCCACAGGACCTTCCGAAGGTTTCGAATTAAATGACACCACAACTTCCTTAGTAACATCATTCGTCAGAGGGACTGCATCCGTCCGTTCCTCAATATACCTCCCCCACGCTTTATAGTTATCAGACTTTAACCTGATCTTTATCTGTTTTCCATATATAGGGTTCATGAGGAAATTCGATGACAGGTCAGGATAAATTATCTTCTTTTCTTCTCCGGAACGCGCCATGACGGAAATCGTACCCTTCCCTCCAACGGACGCCGAATTATCCAGTCTTATTACAGGAAATGTAAGAGTCTCGCCATTAAAATAGAACTCAGGAGGTGATAACATCACGCTCTCACCATTTGGATAAACCCTGAACATCCCTCCGTTTTCATATATCAGCCTGTTTTCGCCAAGTTTATATTCTATCAAACCGAGTGTTTTGTTGAAAATCGTAATGGAATACCCGGTCTGATTGGTAACAGTTATATTCAGGTAATTATCGCTGTAATTTCTTACATACATGGTGCCGCCATTCAAATTTATACGCGTTAACTGTGATGGTGACGAACCCAGAGCCACCGAACTGATCCTTCCGTCCAGCATGGTGAGCGCCTGTATCTGGCTCTCAATGAATGCTGTATCCTGGATATTGGATTGTATGGGATATGCGATCACGACCAGTACCCCCACAGCGACAAGAACGATAGCGAGTATTAAAGAGTATCCAATGGTCTCTGATACCCCTTCTTCAGAATATATCAATTTAATTTCATGATCTTTCAT
>JAHIHJ010000329.1 GCA_018899795.1 Methanobacteriota archaeon | reverse complement strand
GGGATAATAATGTTATTGACCGAGCTTGAACGTTTCATTGAAGAAGATACAGGTTATAACGATGTTTCAAACAACATTGTTCCTGACTGCAAGGCGCAGGCTGAAGTTATTGCAAAGGAGGACGGCGTCGTTGCAGGAATTGCTGAAGCCACACAGGTCTTTGAGTATTTTGATGTGCTGGCAACAACTGACCTTACTGATGGCTCTGCGATCAAAAAAAATGAGGTGCTGCTAACGCTTGATGGCGGGGCAAGGTCTATCCTCAGGGCTGAGCGGCTTGCGCTTAACTTCCTTGGGAGGATGAGCGGGATAGCTACTCTTACGCGCAAATATATAGAACGGGCAGGAGGGGTAAGGATAGCAGGCACAAGGAAAACAACACCGGGATTCCGGATGTTTGAAAAGAAAGCCATTATAGCTGGCGGGGGCGACCCGCACAGGTTCAATCTTTCGGATGCTGTTATGATCAAGGATAACCATATTGCTGCGCTTGGGCTTGAAAATGCTGTGAAAGCTGCAAAGAAGATGGCAAGTTTCACCCAGAAAATAGAAGTCGAGGTCGAGAACCTGGATGATGCTGTCCTCGCTGCTGAGCTTGGTGTGGATATAATCATGTTCGATAACATGACAGTAGATAAGATCAAAGAAAGTATAAATGCCCTCACTGAAAAAGGGCTGCGAAATGGCATTGTTCTTGAAGCGTCGGGTGGAATATCACTTGAAAATATCGCTGGATACGCAAGCTCCGGAGTTGATGTTATTTCAACAGGCGCTCTTACACATTCATCCAGGTGGCTTGATATAAGCCTGAGGATCATGTGATCAGAACTTTCTCATTATGTTTATGCTGATAGTTATACTCATAAGGTATATATAGCATCGACTATCATTTAATTAGTAGCATGGGCAAAACGGAGAAGACCAGATGAGAGTATCTCATTTTATAATGATAATTCTATTACTGATACCAGTGGTACAGGCTTCCGATCAGACATATTCATTCAAGATGGAAAACAACTCGGGATTGAGTTTTGATAATGGAACTTTTCTTATCGAGGTCGTGGAGCTCCTCCCGTCTTACTATGCAAAGGTGAACATGACATCATGGGGTACATCAAAATTCTACAACCTGTGGGATGGCGAGCCGATCAAATATGACAGGGTCACGGTAAATGCCTCTTTTATAACTTACAACGATGACCCCATAGGTTCGCCTACTAACTCTGAGCGAATAACCGTTACAAGAAAAGACGGAATTCAGTTGTATATTATTTTGCCAATAATTTTAATAATGATAAGTGTTGTGATATTGACCCTAAAAAGACATAAAGAGTATTCGTATTGAGGAAAAAATGTTTTGAAGATAACAAAGAACTGCTTCTTCGCGCCATCGAGGAACGCGGTGATTTCGATGTGGCTTTTGTAATAGCATCAGCATCAGGTGGCACCGGGTCATCATTTTTACCGATTCTTATAGACGCAATTAAAGAACGATATAAATATAATGTATACGGGATCGTCGTACTGCCTTTTCGGGAAGAAGGTTCTATCTATCTCCAGAATTCGGTCTTCTGCCTGAAAGAACTCATGGACGGAAATTCGGACGGCAACATAATCGTGGATAACCAGTTCCTCAAGCATCTCGGAAAAGATATCAAAAGCGCTTATGACGAGATCAACAGGACTATCGCGGAGCGTTTTCTTTTCCTCCTTAAGGCGCTTGATAGCGAAATGATGATGGTCACTGACCTGGGGGATTTCAAGACCGTAATGTCGGGCGGTTCAAAGCTTGCGACGATGGGCTTCGGGGAGGGCGACAAGAACCTGTCTGTAAAGGCTGTCATAAAGCACAGCCTGTCGCACGCGGGTCTTCTATATGAGCTTGACCCTTATACGGAAGCCACAAGGGCGATGATCATAATAGAGGGCGATAAAAAATATCTTAATATCAACGATATCACAAGCGAAGTTGAGAAGCTCGCAGGTGTAGGTCAGATATTCAAAGGCGTCCTGCTGCACCCTGGCGCTAACCCGAAAGTGCTGACATTACTGTCGATCGGAGCCTCGGCAGAACTTGAAAATTAAATCGAAATATTCATATCATTGAATGCAGTATCATAACCTATGGCAAAAGATAAGAAGCTTGTACAATCGGATATTTGCAACGGGTGCGGGATATGTGTTACGGTCTGCCCGACTAATACAAAGATGTCAAAGGCAGAAGATTTCAATGTCGATACTGCAAAACTTGCTATTTTTGTGAGCAACGGGCTGGCAATAGTGGACTACGACTCCTGCATCGCATGCGGGATATGTACCAAGAACTGCCCTGTGGACTCGCTGGCAATGGTCCAGATATAATCTTTTTTTCACGTTCATTTTTGAACACTCGTCAGATGGTAGAATGATGGTGTATTGCGACACCATCATTTAACAGGAAAGATGCGAGCCGACTCCTTAATGCGCCAGCGTCATCTGTACATCAGTGTACCCGTCTTTTCGCGCAACCACATTTATCGTCCCGGTGCCTGAAGCTGTGATCTGCATCGTAACCTGACCCGCGGTGTTCGTCATTCCATCTTCAGTGATACCGCCGCCTGACACACTTACGGTAGCCCCGCTTACAGGATGACTGCCGCTTTTCACCGTAAATGTCACAAACGTTGCTGCGCCGTTGGTGAGATTGGATGGAGTTGCGCTCACGCTTAAAGTCTGCTGCCCGACACCTGAGAAGGTTACGCTGCCTGCAGTGTATCCTGTCCGTGACGCTGTCGCTGTTATTGTGCCTGTCCCTGTCGAATTTACCAGTATTATGGCAATACCGTTCTGGTTCGTGACCCCGTTCCCGCTTGCAGCCCCGGTGAGTGTGACCGTGGAATCACTTATGAAGCTGTTTCCGCTTTTCACGGTGAATGTAACGAAGGTAGGGGTTGCCGCTGTTATTGACGAGGGGGACGCTGAAATTGATAACGACTGCGTGCCTGTAGACGTAATGGATGTTGACCCACCTGCGAAACCGGTCTTGCTAGCCCATGCAGTTATGGTGCCGGTGGTATGGGGCGTCAATAAAACAATGGTCTTCCCATCCGCATTAGTGATTCCGTCCCCGATAGCAGCGCCGCTAATGCGGATGCCTGCATCAGATACGGGAGAACCTCCAGCCGTTACTGTAAATGTTAAATATGCCGGAACATTTACCGTTAGACTGCCTGAAGATGAAGAAATTGTAAGAATTTCCTGGCTTGCCGAGGTCACGATCGCTGAACCTTCCGCGTATCCATCCATTCTGGCGGTTGCGACGATCTTTCCTGTGTTAGGGGCATTGAGCTGTTTGATGATCTGACCGCTTGAATCCGTCATACCTTCAAGAGCTATGCCTGCGCCCGAAATATTTACGTAAGTTTCGGTCACCGGTTTACCCATGCTCTTTACCGTGAATGTAACGTATGTGGCAACATCTGCGGTTATTGAGGATGGTATGGCA
Organism: Methanobacteriota archaeon; assembly: GCA_018899795.1. Next base: position 2,116 of record JAHIHJ010000329.1, on the reverse strand, counting down.
CTCACATCCAAACTGGGTGTAGCTTTGATAACAGAAGTTCCGTTCCTGTAACCGGATCTTGATGCGGTCACACTGATACTGCCATTTGTGGTTGCATACACCGGAAGTTCAAGCATTCCATTCTCATCCGTTGTCCCATGGGAAACTGCAGCGCCCGAAAGTGTGATATTGACATTTCCCACGGCAGCGCCGTTGATGAACGTTATGAACTTCACATTTGTGCTCTTTACAGCGCCGATATTGTCCGGTACGCTTATAATATTCAATTGCCCTGATCCTGTCAGAATAGAGCCAATTAAGCCGTTAAAACCGGCTCCAAGTATCAGTCCTGCAACCAGCGCAATAGCTAAATATATCTTTGTATTCTTGTCATCATCGTATCCTCGCATAATTCCATCCTCCGATAAACTAACATCGTTATTGTATCGCGTAGATATAAAGATTCCCGGCAGGAATTTGCTCATAATATACTGCAGGATTTATGATCAAATAATTCATTCGTATGCGTACGAACCAAAACATTTAATATCCATGGCAACAATTATTTGTATAATAAAATGTAAAATGAATGGTACGAGGCGTTAAGGTGACAGAAAAAAAAACCAATTCAAGTGAGGATATTTCCCAGACGATTGCTGCTACCGGGAACTGCATATTATTGTAGGCGAGATACTTGTCGAGGTAGAAGATGAGGGCGCTGTGGAGAATGTCAGAAAAGCTTGTGAACGGGCGCTCCCTTTTTCATTTGAGTTCAAGAGGGGACATTTCATTAAAAAGAAACCGACTCTTACCGACTATGGAAAGTATGGGTTCAAAAGCAGTGACGATGAAAGCATCAACCTTGAGGATGAGCGCTTACTCGGGCTTATAGACCCGAATGCTAAAGAGGAAGGCAACCTGTGCGTTGTTGATATAGATAAAAAAAATTATCATAGAAAAACGGAGTAACATTATTAATAATGATGCTCCACTGCGGTTAAAATCGATATGTTTAAAACCTATCAAAATATCTAAAGAATAAATTACAGAATCAATTGCAGATTCAGCAGATTCAATAATAGAAAAGATGGTGATGGAAACGATTAACTTACAGGCTTGCTATCAATGCGGTAAATGTACCTCAATTTGTCCCGAACGCAGGGTATTAAAAATATCGCCAAGAAGTTCGATTAACAACTACAATGTTTACAGGCAGGAATCAGATGATGTAAATACATGCCTGACCTGTGCGCTTTGCTATGAAATGTGCCCGCAGGAAGTAGATTATCCCGAGTTCGTCAAAGAAAAAAGACAGGGTAAAAAAGTTGAAATGCCGGTACATAAGGGGGTATTTGGTATGGTATCTGAAATGATGGGAGAAATCGATGAGAGCAGATCCAGCCTTACTGAAGATGGAAGTAAAGATTCAACAGTAGGATATTATCCCGGTTGTATCGATTTTCAGGATATGTTCTTTGATGTAGATGTGAAATTCAAACCCATTGCGGCATCATCTATGAAATTGTTGAACAAAGCTGGATATAACCCGAAACTCCTTAAGCTCAAATGCTGCGGTCATGACCAGCTCTGGCAGGGAGATGTGCAGACATTTGAAAAACTAAAAAGTCAAAACATTAAACTCATTAAGGAAAGCGGCATCAAGAGGCTTGTTACTTCATGTGCGGAATGCTACCGTACTTTCAGTAAGGATTATGAACTGCCCATAGAAGTTATACATATTTCACAGCTTCTTAATGATGAAAAACTTGGCATTAATACCGATGCTGTGGTTACATACCACGATGCATGCAGGCTAGGTAGACATATGGGTGAATATGATGCCCCCCGGAAAGCCATCAAAGCAGCGGGCGCAAAAATTATTGAAATGGAACACAACAGGGAAAATGCATGGTGCTGTGGGGTGAGCTCAATGATGAATTGCGATGATAAAAGTAAAGCAATACGGAAAACCCGTCTCGATGAGGCTAAAAAGACCGGTGCAAAAGTACTTGTTACGACGTGCCCCAAATGTCTTGCCCACCTCTCGTGTATGAAAGAAGAACTGGAGTCAGTTGAAAAATATGATTTCGAAATAAAGGATTTGAGTGTTTTCCTTGCCGAGCAAATCGGAGGTGAG
>JAHIHJ010000328.1 GCA_018899795.1 Methanobacteriota archaeon | reverse complement strand
TCACTATTCAAGAATGGAAAGAATGCTTTCTACGATGAATCAAAGGATCTGGAAGTCAGCGATACATTAAGATATTTCATTGGCGGCCTGAAGAAACATGTACAATCCTTCACTGCTGTCACAAATCCGATCGTTAACTCATATAAGAGGATCGTTCCGGGCTACGAAGCCCCAGTATATATCGCATGGTCGGGCGCGAACCGCTCATCCATGATACGCATCCCCGCTGCAAGGGGAATGAGCACGCGCGTCGAACTGCGAAGCCCTGACCCTTCATGCAATCCGTATCTGTCCTTTGCAGTCATCCTGATGGCGGGACTTGACGGTGTTGAGAACCAGATAGATCCAGGCGAACCCACCACGCTCAACCTATTCCACCTGAGCGATGAAGAACGGAAGAAAAACGGAATAGATTCACTCCCCGGCAGTCTGAAAGAAGCTCTGGATAATCTTGAGACCGACAGCGTTATACGGGATGCGCTCGGAGAACATGTATATGCAGACTTCATGAGGCTTGGCAGGGCTGAATGGGACGCATACAGGATAAGCGTCCATGACTGGGAGCTTAACCGCTACCTTAACATAATCTGAAAAAAGAAAAATGACAACAACAACTATCGATTCAATGGTGCAGAGAAAGCTCATAGAGATACTGAGGGGGGTAGTCAATGATACGTTTTCCATCAGTCCATACATCAAAATAATAGAGGAGGGTACTGTCACTTCTGATTTCAAGATACTCTCCGGCAAAATCGGTATCGCTACGATGTGCAGCATCACGATAGACGGGATACTTATGAAGAACGGGATACCGGTGAATACCAGGTACGGTGGGATACTGGAAGTGGAAAAGAAAAAGCCTGTGCGCTTTGAAGATATCATATTTTATACAGGAACTACCATCGACCCGATGCGGATATTCATTTCGCGCAATATGACTCGAGTGCTTGATGCAGTGAACACAGGGAATGGAGTGCTCCTTGCTAACCTGAGGGAAATACCAGCATCTGCTTTGTCCGAGGCAGAAAAGGTGCTTGATACTATCATGGATCTGAGAATTGGGGGCATAGCAGAGATAGGAAAACCGGGGAAAGCAGTGCTGAATGCCCCTGTGGAAGCTGGCAGGGTGGGTGTTGCAGCATATGCGGGAGTGAACGGTATGGCTGCAGTTGAAGAGATGGGTATCATGGTAGATACTCATCCGATATCGACAATTGTGGATTTCAGGGACTTGAAGAAGCTCGAATAAAGCTCAGAAAAGCCCGTATATCAGCTTGATCCCTACAAGCAGCAGCACGAGCGCGAAGATTTGTTCTATCTTCTTTCCAGAGATGCGGTTGAAGATCAACCTTGAGCCCACCTGCGCTCCAATGACCGTTGCCGCCCCGGCGAGCAATAACAGGTTAAACAGGCTTATTTCCATATTATCCGTGTCCTGTACTCCCTGGATCATATGCCCCAGGAAACCTGCCAGGGATATGAAAACAATGACGAACGTTGAGGTTGCTGTGGCTTTTTTCGTCTCATACCCCAGTACCAGGAGAAGCGGTACGATAAAAATACCCCCCCTATGCCCACGATCGAAGAGACCATTCCTATGAAAAAGCCTGAACCGCCACAGAGCAGCATCTTTTCCTTTTCCCCTAACCTGACTGAGAATCCAATGCTGTTATAGAGAAGTATCCTTAGACCCGCAATAAAAAGTACGATCGACAGCAACAGAACGATAAATACAGGATCCATCCTGCGGGCGATATATGCGCCTGCCAGCGCTCCAGGTATTGAGGTGAGAATGATAGGAATGGCTGCTTTAGTATCAACAAGCCGCTGTTTCAGGTAAGTCACTGACGAAGAGGCGGTTGAGAGCATGTTCATTAGTAGCGCTATGGGGATTGCAGTAAGGATGTCTAAACCCGCCCAGTAAAAAAGCGGGGTATATATAATCCCTCCTCCAAGACCGAGCAGGGAGAACAGGACCGCTACCAGGAACGATATTAATACGAGTATGATTACTTCCATATATGATTATAATAATGATGCACGGCCTTATATAGTTTTCAGGATAACCTTTCATTTCAGTCAAAAATCATAGATCAAAAAAAATAGGACGAAAAAAAATGACAACAGCACTGGTCGTAGAGGATAATATCCTCATCAGGGAGTTTGTGATAGATCTGCTGAAGATGCACGGGGTCATTGTCCAGGAAGCTGCTGATGGGGAGGAAGCGGTTAAAAAGGCGCAGGGTTCGGCTTATGACCTGATCCTCATGGATATCAACCTCCCTGGCATGGATGGTATTGAAGCGGCGCGCATCATAAAGAAAGGACGGAAAGACTATATTTGTATTTTCCCAGGATTTTACAGTAATGGGCGGCTCAATAGGAGAGGTGCATGCAGAGAAGATATGTGATGTCATCGACCTTGCAGTAAAGACTTATACCGGAGAAGATACCACACTGGGCGAACTGGGCGGAGCCTATGTCCACGGCAAAATAAGCGGGCTGGCGGATTTTGTGGCTGAAACAGAAGAGGATTGCCTGCACAGGATGAGAGAACTGCTCGGGCTCATCATGCATCCGGATTCATTTTTCGAAGACTTTGAATTTGACCCCCACAGGTTAGCTGAAAGCCTTATCAACGTGATCCCTGACGACCCTATGAAATCATATGATATGTACAAACTCATAAGGGGGGTTGTAGATCATGGATATATATTTGATATAAAACACGATTTTTCACCCAATATGATCACATGTCTTGTGAGGATGGCGGGGCAAACTGTCGGTATCGTAGCTAATCAGCCTGATGTGCTTGCAGGCTCAATAGATGTGGACGCAGCCGACAAAGCTGCCAGATTTATCAGGTTCTGCGACTCGTTCAATATCCCGCTCATTACTTTCGTGGACGTGCCCGGGTTTTTGCCTGGTGTGGAGCAGGAACACCGCGGGATAATCAGGCACGGAGCAAAGATGCTTTTTGCATATTCCGAGGCTACTGTCCCCAAGGTCACGGTCATAGTCAGGAAAGCATACGGCGGCGCGTACCTTGCAATGTGCAGCAGGGACCTGGGGGCTGATGTTGTGCTTGCGCTTCCCAGGGCAGAGATAGCGGTCATGGGACCTGAAGGGGCAGTGAACATAATCTTCAGGAAAGAGAAGGAAGAGACCAGGATAGAGAGGATAAAGGAATACAAGAACAAGTTCGCAAACCCGTACTATGCTGCTTCTAGAAAGCACATTGACGCGATCATTGAGCCGGACCAGATCAGACCCCACCTGATAAGGGCGCTGCATATGCTAAGGGGCAAGAACGTTAGACGACTTGAAAGGAAGCATGGGAATATCCCGGTCTAAAGAATGCCGTAAAGCAGTTTTCCTCCAACAAGAAGCAAAACGAGCGCGAATATCCTTTCTATCGTCCTGGGCGATGTTTTCCTGAATATAAGTCTTGAACCTGCCTGGGCTCCTGCAAACGCCGCGATCCCGGCGAATATCATAATGCTCATATCAATATGATGCTCCCCATGGCTCATGTGGCTCAGGAACCCGAAGAGAGAGATGAATGTGACTATCAAAGCTGATGTCCCGACCGCCTTTTTTGTATCAAGACCGAAGAAGAGAAGAAGGGGCATGATAAAAGTGCCTCCTCCAATGCCTACAAGGGATGAGACCGCGCTTATGACAAATCCGGAAAATGCCCCGACGATAACACTTTTATTCGCGTTTATAACAGATGTGCCCTTTATCTCAAAGAACAGTATCCTTATGGCTGCAAGCAGAATGGATATGGATAATAAAAAGACCAGAAGATCCATGTCAATTATCCGGGCAAGTTTAGAGCCCGCATATGCCCCGGGTAGTGAGGCAAGGATGATAGGGATAGCGATCCGAGTATCCACCAGCCTCTGTTTGAGATAGGCTGTAGAGGCTGAGGCAGTAGTTATCATGTTCAGGAACAGAGCCATTGGGATAGCTGTGAGGAGGGGAAGACCGCTCCAGTAGAAAAGAGGAGTGTATATTATGGCGCCGCCCAGACCGAGCAGGGAGAACAGGATTGCTATGAAGAACGCAATGAAGATTATGAGCAGTAATTCCATTGTTACTTCTTAAAAAGATAAATAAATACTACTATTCCCGCTACAACAATAAATGCCAGTAGGATATACCATAGATTGAATCCGGGCGAAGTTGGTTGAGGTGTCTCTGCAGGCGATGCTGTTTCAGTGGCGGTTTCCGTTGCTGTCAGGGTTGGAGTTGTGACAGTCGGGGTCGCTACTGACGACACAACGATCGTCTGGTGAGGACGGCGCGAAAATTCTTTCATATAGACGCCATAGGTTCCGGGCAGCGTGAACGTATAATTAAAAGAATGATATGAATATTTTAGATAAGCGGGGCTCCACAATCCCTCTTCGCTGGTGATGGTAATAGACTCTTCATCTGCATCATTGATCCATATTACGGTATCCCCAACATTAATGTTGAGTGTTTGATTTTCATACTTGAACTGTGTATGGTTTGTCTCAATTGCCCGGTAGAATCCATACCATTCATCCACAGACACTTTATAAACTGAAGGCGCAGCAGCAGCCGCGTACGGCGTGAGGATAATACTTAATAGTGCTATGAATAATAAAGCTAAAGCTGATCTTGATCTGGTCATAACGTCACAACTGTTAAAAGAACCTTCCTGAATATAAAACTGTCTGTTCCGAGTATATAAAGTA
>JAHIHJ010000327.1 GCA_018899795.1 Methanobacteriota archaeon | reverse complement strand
CCGCCTCCGCTCGGGCAGGGTGGAACTACACAGGGATGCTGCCTGGCATAGAAACGAACCGAAAGAAAGCTTACAGGGACGCTTATAAACCCTACGATGCCAAAAACCGCTGATAACCTGGCTCTTTTCTCTGGCTCTTCAACAGCCTGGCGCACCATCAGGTAGGCGAGGTATATCAGGAGCAGCACGAGTGAAGTGTTCAGCCTTACATCAGATGAAGCCCACCACCCGTCCCATGCCGACTTTCCCCATATCGAGCCGGTAAGCAGGGTTAATACTGCAAAGATAACCCCAATTTCAGCCGCTGACAGGGCTATTATGTCCCATTTCTGCTGTTTGCTGCGCAGATATAAAATACTCGCAACGAACACGATGGCAAAAGAAAGGTATGCAGATATTGCTATGGGAAGATGGAAATAGAATATCTTGTAGTTGTTGGGGTCGTCGGCTGCTTGTCTAGGATCAATAGGGATGGGCGCTACAAAGAATACAACATATATTGAAACAAGAATTAACACTGCTGTAAGGCTAAAAAGTAATTTTTTTCGCATATTATCTAACGGTTACATGAGTTGTAAATATATTATCTTTTCCTAATAGATAGGGGATAAAACCGGGCGAAAAAATAAAGAAGCAGAGAGAACATCTGAATGCTTCTGGCAGTCATGTTCCCGTGATAAGATCAGCAGTTGTATGGGGTAAGGCAAAATTGAGAATAAATGGCATCTGGATGCCTGTTCGCTATAAAACATATTATTTACCAGGACAGGCTTTTCACCGCTACATGGAAGTAACATGGTTTGGCTGGACAATTCTCAAAGTCAGTGATGTTTACAGTAATGGAAATGGATTTACAAAAATAGAAGGTCTGCTAAATAAGACTGAAACTGGAGAGAAAATAGATCAGGGTTCAAATCTTGCGCTCTGGGGTGAGATCGTTTTCACTCCATCAGTATCTCTCACAGATACCCGCGCGCGCTGGGAGGCTATTGATGATGATTCGGTGCGTCTTGTTGTTCCATCTGGAAAGGTGAATGATAGTCTGGATTTCAAATTTGATCCCAAAACAGGTCTGATCACGCAGATCTCAGCTATGCGTTACAAAGGACAGAATGAAGAAAAAACACTGTGGCAGATCAATATCACCGAGTGGATGACATCCCATTATGTTAAGATACCTTCACGATTCTCTGTAACATGGGAAGACGAAGGGAGTTCCTGGTCATACTGGACGGTTGAGGATGTGGAATATAATGTTGATGTTACAGAGATGATAAATGAGACAAAAGAGTTGGGAAGGGTTATGCGATGACTGTAGAGACCCCAACCCTCTGCCGGATAATTTTCCCTATCCGATAAGGCATCGATCCTATGGAAGGCATGCTTATCGGGTTTATAACTGACTTAAGTGGATCTTCACGGCAGATTTCCTTCCCCGCTCATCTCGTGCTGCCGCTCGATATTCATCTTAATAAGTATCTCAAAAACCCTCTTCACCGACTCCCCATCAAGACCTCTCTCTGTCGCAGAATTCGTTGCCCTTTCAAGCACCATCTTATTCTGTTCCACATCATTTATCGGCATGTCGGCAGCTCTCTTTGCATCAAGCACATCCTTTGCAAGCGCCGTCCTCTGCTCGATAAGCTTGAGTATCTGCACATCGATCTTCTCTATCTTTGCTCTGATCTCTCTTAACGGCATATTGATCCACCGGTATTATTGACTTTAGTCCTTATCACTTTTCCGCCTGTCCTGCGCCAGACAGGCTCCAGTTTGTCCAGCAGTTCAGGGCTTCCCAGGGCTGTATACGCAGGTCCGGTACCCGAAAGGCTCACTCCCTCGATACCCACCTCCAGCGCTGCCATCAGGGGCTCAGTGCTAAATCCCAGGGCAGAGCAGTACAGGAAGCCGTTAAGCGTCATGGCTTTCTCGTAATTTCCCTCAAGAGCCTCATTATAAGCCATTTCAACCCACCGCCCTATGAGCCGTGAGCGCGCAACGTTCGTAGAAGAACTGAATACTTTTTTCTCAGGCGCAAGTATCAGGACTTCTGAATCACGCTCCGCCCTGCTTATGAGCTCCTTTTTCTTATTATCAGTGATCACAAATCCTCCCAGCATCGAAGCACAGGCATCATCAAAGGCGCCTGTTATCGTTACCTTTGCATCAAGCGCTGCTTGCACCCCTATTTTTACTGCTTCAAGGGGTTCGAGTTTCTCGCCAAGTGCATCAAGCGTAGCAAGTACCACAGCATTCGCGGCAGCGCTTGAGCTTTTAAGTCCGCTCGCTATCGGGATCTCGCTCTTCGTTGCGACCTTTGCGCCGCTTGTTGAGCCAAAGCGCGAAAGGGTAAGCTCGACGGCGCGTTCTATGAGCCTTGTGTCGCCGCCTTCTTCCATATAACCCTGTATCTTATTAGAATCGGAAAGGACGACTTCTGCTTCGGTCTTAAGTTCGATTCCGAATGCTGCGCCTTTCCATGTTGCTATTGCGTTGATTATGGTTCCGGCGCCGTGTGCGTTAGCATATCCTGATGTTTTCATATTAGTTCCATTCTCACAGTCGTGAACACAGGTCCCCTTGTGTCTATCTTCTTCTTCAATCCCGTAATATATCTCTGCGCTATCGGGTCTATCCTGATATTTATCTCTGACGGCACCTTGATTATTCTCACCCTTGTTTCAGAGCAGCTGCCATTCTTTACAGCCACTTCTATCTCCTTTGCACAGCGCGCCGCAAAGGCGTCTATATACCTGATCCCTGAAGTCACGCCGTTCTTAAAGGCATCGTCCCATCTCGAAGTTCGCGGCAGTCCCAGAATATCGTTCTTATATGAGATCAATTCGTTCATCGCTGCAGGTCCGCACAGCTTTGTATTCTCTTCAGGCTCGACTACCATGACCCTGATATTCTTATCGAACAGCTGCCCTTCCCATGCCTTGAACTCACAGGGGCTCTGGGTGTTACCATGCTGAACGCACGTCCTCGCGATAGCTTCCTGGATATCTTTTCCCGTTTCAGTCGCGGGCGCATCTTCAACATAAATCATGGCTGCGATCTGGCTATCCGACACCACCCAGTTGGTCTTATACTGGAACTGGGGGTACGTGAGCGCGCGGACATCCATGGAATCATGCAGTATCATTGCAAGCCTTTCTACGCCCATTCCCAGGTTCATCACAGGGTAAGGGATATTATATTGCGAGAGCGCAGAAGGGGAATATATCCCGAAGGTCGCTACTTCAACCCAGCCGTCCTTGTATTTTGTCTTTGAACCCACGAGTTTCGGATGATATGCGAATACCTCTGTCTGGGTATCGGGGACGTAATACTTGCTTCTTTTATCATCAGGTCTGAACTGGAAATTGGAAAAACCGAACTGGCTCAAAAGTCCGGCTGCCACGGCTTTCCCATCATCCACGGAAACGTTCTCATCCATTATCACGCACGATGCGGAATAATAAGCCATGAGGCGCGTGGCATCTTCTGCCTGCTCACGCCTGAAGCACCTGTCCACAGAAAATAGCTTCAAGGGAATCCTGCAATAATCCACCATTTCGCCAAGACTTATGAACCATCCTGAAGTCATGTGGCTTCGCAGCGTGTTCTGCGAACAAACGGGGACAAGTGACTTGAACTCAGGGAATACGTGGTCTATCATCACAGCAACTTTCGAATCCGGGACATTCAGTTCTTTTGACATCTCAGGCACAAGGTCATCCCCTTCTATCTCGCCTTTCTTGTATGAATGAAATATTTGCCGTATCTTTTCGATCCCTTCGGCGCCAATGTCGCCCAGGATGCCTTTTATCTGCTCTATCCTCTCATCTGAGATGCCGACATTAGGTCTGGGAAGACCGCCTGTGTAGAAGCATCGGTCAAGCACAGCGAGAGCCTCGTACCCGAACTGCTTGTGGACATCCCGGTCTTCCACGATAATGGGATTCATGTACTCTTCAAATCCCAGGCGCATATACGCATCGCGCAGGCGCTGGATGGTGTCGAATACAGGATGAGGCTTGCCGTATTTCAATGATACTCGCGGAAATTTTTCATTTATGCCAGGGTTTGAAACGATTTTTTCCCCTTCGTTCCATGCTGCGTCAAAATCAGCCTTTGTCGCTTCTTTGATTTCATCGGGATTGAATTTCATGAATAGGTGTCTCCTAAATTGAATTTTATTGATCTGCGTTGGGATTTAAGATAGTTCATATTTATCCTGTAGTTGATGGATCTATGAACCCACCCCTCATCATCATATCAACCAGCACAAGCGCCACCATAGCCTCAGCAACAGGCACGATGCGCGGGGGGATAGAGGGGTCATGGCGCCCCTGTATTTTTATTTTTGTATCTTGCATTTTGCTCATATCAACAGTATGCTGT
>JAHIHJ010000326.1 GCA_018899795.1 Methanobacteriota archaeon | reverse complement strand
TTTCTATTATGGATTTCTGGTATATATTTCTATCCATATTTTACCTGTATTTTTCCATTACGCGCAAACCCCGCTGTATGCTGCATAATACTTAGGAAAGTAGTATCCGTTGCTTGCCCAATCCCACCAGTATAAGATAATGGGATTCGATGCAGGCAGCAAGTTTTATCATATTTAGCGTCCATTTTTATAAATATGCAGCAACTCATTGTCCCGGCGATCCCCGGGATACAACCAGAACTCGTGCAGGAGTGGCAATACGTCCAGAGCAGCAAAGGAGGCGGTCCTGGTTACTGGCGCAGGCGCAGCAGACACGGACCCAGTCGGGCGCAGGCAGCGCAGCGGTTGCGGATGTCGGAACTCTCGCACCGCATGTACGGCGCAACAGGCACGGCGCAGCTCAGGGATGGAAGAAGGATCCCGGTAAATGCCGTCCTGGTCAGCCCGCTGCTCAGAGGCAGCCCAAAAATCTAAAAAATTAAGATAAAAACGGTATCAAGAGAGTTGCATCCTCTGTTTCAGCGCGCGTGCCTTAAAAAAAGGACAACAGCAAATAATTCGACAGAAGAGAAGTTAATGACAAATAATTCGACAGAAGAGAATTTATTAATAAAATATAAAATATGGTTTAAATAAGCCTTTGCCAAATTTGGCAAACCCTATTATAGAACAGGATAAATAAAAATGTGTTTCAGCGCAAGTGCCTCTCGAACTTGGTTCTCCCCGTTTAGCAGATATCTGCGGAACGGGTTACATCATCTGATTCAGCGCAAGTGCCTCTCGATCTCCACTAAAACAAGGATTGAAACTAGTTATCGACAACTGAAAATGAAGACAACTGCGGAATTCAAGAGGCACATCCACTAAAACAAGGATTAGTAAAGTCTGGGGTTTATCAAACTAATCTAGTGTCTTGTCAAGTGTCAATTAGCAACGAATAACCGAGATGAACAGATAGAATTATCTCGATTTTATATGACAATTTAGCCTTGACGTGACACTAGCATCAATTATATCTCGTCACGGACACCGCACTGGAAGGTGCGGGGCATCATGGTGGATGCTCATGGTTTCGATATTTCCATCGGTTCGCTGATTTCAGTTTTTCAATCCAGGCGCTGGTATACAAATCAAAGTGGTAGGATCAACGTTGACCACTGGCGTTTGCCAATTTTGGATAACGTTCTTGGTGCAAAAGAAGCCTGTAAGGTTTGGACGTAAGTCTTTTGCACCATGTTAGCCGTCCGTTGCAGGCATTATTTAAACTCAAGATTCAAGATCTAACCACATTCAGACCCCTTAAAAAATAAAGAGGGCTTATTTAACATACTTCATGGGGATTCCGCAGTGTTTTGGCATCTCTATGTATTCAGTATGACCTTCTGGCATGCATGGGCAGTAGAGTTTATCAGTCTCAGAACCTGAGACAATACCAGGGCCGCAATGCACCACGGGAACAGGTTCTTCTGCTTCACACTTCTCACAAATTAGTTTTGCCACTTTAGTCACCTCCTTTTCTTCAGCCTCAAGGGCTGGTTCTGTTATTTCTTTCATTAATTCTAATGCACCCAGTGCAAAACAACCAGGACCAATCTTACAGTTACCTGCGGTCTTTTGACACTCACATTCTTCTTCAACCTCAATTGCATCGGCAGCCTTCTCACAAGAGTCAATATGGGACATTATCCCCTTCTTATCATCTTCTGGAATGGGTGTCTTATCCATATCCATCCTTAACTTTTTTAGTCCCTTGATTACCTTTGTCTGGACGCCTGATAGGCCGATACATCTTCTGCAGATATCTGTAGAGAAGGCATGAAGGGTTGCCAGAACCACATCATAGCCTCTGAGTTGGTTTTTAAAATAATTAGTAGACATTTCTTTCTCCTTTTTAAAGATTTTTTGGTGGAGCTGGCTCTGTAACGAGATCCAGCAGCTTCAGCGTTCTGCTGGCAAGGCAACCTGAACCAATGGTACAGGTTCCAACCCCTTTTTGACAGGGTTTGCTTGTATCCTGAGGCAGGGATTCCACCCTCTCCATAAACGTATTCACCCTTTTTTCTAATTCTTTCTTCTTCCCATCAGAAAGGGATGATTTGCCAATGCCTTTCTGCAATCTATTCAGCTTTTTCTGGGCACTAATCACCGCAACAGGCAGGCTACAACCATTATGACATATATCCTTATCAAGTGCCTCAAACGCAGCCAATACGCCATTAAATCCTCTTAGCTGATTTGCAAAGTATAGCTCCTCTTCTGTTTCAGGCTCCTCTTTGACTACAGTAGCAGGTTTAACGCTTGGCGCCTTTTCTGATATAACGGCTTCCTCTTTTTTCGCCTCAACCTCTGGCGGTGCTTCAAGACCCTCTAACTCCTCGATACATAACCTGGCTATCTCGGAAAGTTCTTCAGTTATCTTTAATAGCCGCTTGGTTATTTCCAAAATTCCTCTCCTTCCCTTCATATGTTCTGCTCCTATCTTTTTAAGTTTTTCTGCTGGCTCATCTGGCTTCTCGATACCTTTAAGAATCTCACCTATCTCCCAATCCTCAACCTCCTCTGGATGTTTTACTTTCCATGTAAGACTACAGGATATAGGAGAATCAGAATAGGCGCCTTGGTCGTAGACCCTATATCCTTTAAATGGAGTAGGGGTTTCCTGATAACAGGACCAGACCCCTTTTATTATAACTTCAGGGTCTGCCTCACCTGTAAGGTCTATCAGGCTCAGCTGTTCTCTAAACCTTGAAATAGCCTCAAGGGGGATATTGAAAAGGTAAGGGGTCTTGGCTTGAGAGCCGATGATAGTTCTTCTTTCATCGATGCCATTTTCCATCAATGCTTTTATAGCAGTACCTGTATTGTGACCTTCTACATCCTTACCACACACAATCAGATAACGTATATTAGGATTAGCCACAATATTACAGACGATCTTCTCAATCCCTATATTTTCTGTCTGCAGTGTTCCTGACAGGGCTGCCCCAGTCTCAATCGCTACCTTTACCAAATTCTCAATATTTTTAGGAATGCTCTGAACTTCAGGTGGCATAGTTCCATAAGGTGCATTTAGCAAAACTACAACAGCCACTGGCGAAAAGTCGTTACCCCGCAGGTAACATCCCTTTTCAGGAGGATAATCAGTCGGTGGTTTGACCTTCAATATTTCACCTTTGGATTTACATTCATTCATCATTCATATATCTATCCATTTATCCTTTTGAGTGTATAAACTTTCACTGTTCGTATTTTTACAGGCGAGCAATTTCACTTAACATCGTATATCCGAACTTGGTTCGTATATCCTCCCAATTTGGCGATATATCCGAACTCGATTCGTATATACTTCCTTTTGCCTGAACGCCGATTCCCTTAATTACACCTGGCATTATGTTATCCAAAGGACTTTTTATTATGCTTAAATCTTTATTACTCACATAATGTATAAAAGTTCCTCATTATAGTGAATGTAGTTCTTAATCGTTTTTGTGCTGTATTTTCTTGATGAGCGCCTATTTTCAGCACTTGAAAATAATTCTTCTGAATTCTTATCGCCTTTTGAGAGCATGAAAATCCTATCGTCTTCAGTCACAAACCCCGTACTTATGTACGAGGCCTGTAGCTATCGTTTTCTTTATTTCTCTCTATTATATTCATATACATCTTGCTCACGAATATATTTTTCCACAACATCCCATCCATTCCCAACCGACCCATGGAAACAACTCGGCGCCCAGAGATGATCTCCACACCATTCCTGAAGGTGGGGAAATTCTTTCCTCAAAATCCTGCTTTTGAAGAATATATTGACATGATCCGGATTCACAGCGATCTCAATGACCTGGATATCCATCTCCACACATGTCTTACAAATGATCCCCTCGCATATCATTGCCACATCATCAACCAGCATCTTGCCCCCGTATTTCGGGGCAAACACTATATGATCCGTCATCAGCGACACCGTATGCCTGTCGTGTCGCAGCTCTTTCCTGTTCATATTACCACATATTGCATCAGGTTTTTCATCTGCCTATTTAAGACCGTGGTAAGCGCCGCGAAAGTATTCATGAATCTTATATTGGCGCTCCGTTTTTTCCGGCAAGGGTTTCTGCTTCAATAGCATCTAACACACCCTTGGCACCGGGTCTCCCACAGGCGGTTCCATTATTCGCTTCCCGCCCACGATGGTTTCAAGTATCACCCTGCCGGGATGACTGTCCGTGACCTCGCCTATGATGCAGGCGTTTTTCCCGGTTTCAGTGCTGCGGATCGCTTCCAGCACCTCTTCCGCTTTATCTTTTCGCACGCCTATCACGGCTTTCCCTTCGTTTGCGACAGTGTAGGGATCGATGCCGAGCATGCGCGATGCAGCCGCCACCTCAGGTCTTACAGGTATCCTCTCCTCGCGGACTGTGATGCAGGTATTGCTTTTTTGCGCCCAGTCGTTAAGAGTTGCCGAAAGCCCGCCCCTTGTTGGGTCTCTCATAGCCTTTATCCCGCCAACAGAAAGCGCCTTCTCGACCATGCTCCAGAGGGGCGCCACGTCTGAGCTCAGCGTGGTCTCGAACCCAAACCCCTCCCTGAAGGACAGAAGCGAGACGCCATGGTCTCCAACCGTCCCGCTCAGGATAATGACATCTCCGGGAGAGAGGTTCCTGTCCCTGATAACCTTCCCT
>JAHIHJ010000325.1 GCA_018899795.1 Methanobacteriota archaeon | reverse complement strand
TAAGATTAAATGTTCTCCTGATTTAAAAGAAATTCCTGCTGATGTATATGATAAATATCTTGGTCAAAAATTAAAGGTTTCAATGGAATTGCCAAGAACAAAGGGATTTGTAGGCAGGAATAACGAATTAGCAGACCTTTTGAGTTCCTTGGATAAAAATGTAATAATAATTGAAGGTATCGCAGGCATTGGTAAAACAAATTATCCAATAATTCGACTTAAAGAGGTTAAAATAATATGTGAAGAAATAGGGAAACATGCAGAAATTTTCTATCCTTTTACTGGTTCTATAACAATCACAAAAGATGATGAAAATCTTAAAGAAATAATGCAGAAGTTAATCCAAAGCGAGGAAATTGATTTTGATATGCCCGAAATAATGGGGATTGAGCGCAACAAAGCCTTACTTATTTTAGGCTTCTTATTTAAGAAAGGATTTTTGGATTGTAGGATTCTGGATGAACAAAAGTTTGATTTAAAATTAACTGATAGGGGACTCAAAATATTAAGATTGAGTACTCCTTGCAGTTGAAAGATTTTAAATTTTTCAAACGCCGAATTTAAAAATTATACCATTTGACCACGCCCATACTATGATCGAAGCACTGGAAACCAATGCAGATACGAAAGCCTCCATGCTCAAATCCTTTGCGCGCAGGCTCTCAGGCAATAATATCCATTTTTTTAACGAGCCTTTCACACCGATCTCTCTGACAGGAACGCACTGCTCACTTCAATGCAAACACTGCGACTCCCATTATCTCCAACATATGCTTGACGGCTCACCCGGCAAGTTATACTCACAGGCAAATCATCTGGCAAACAGCGGCGCAAAAGGCATCCTTTTAAGCGGCGGAAGCGCGACTGACGGAAGCGTTCCCACGTATGAACAGGCAGACGTTATCCAGAAAATAAAGCGCGACCTGAACCTCAAAATAAGCGCGCATACAGGCATCGTTAACCGCACGCAGGCGCAGGTTCTCGCGCAATACCTTGACATGGCTCTCGTGGACGTCATTGGAGATGACGACACCATACACGACATACTGGGGCTTGATGCAAGCGCGCAGGATTATGAAAACTCCTTAAAAGAGCTGTCTGCGGCAGGCATTCCACTTGCGCCGCATGTTATCGTGGGGCTTCATAATGGTAATTTAAAAGGGGAATTCAAAGCTCTTGAAATGGTAAAAAAATTTAACCCAGAAGTAGTTGTTATAGTGGTGTTCATCCCCACGAAAGGGACTGCGCTTGAAGGAACTGCGCCCCCAAAGCTCGAAGATGTAGTAAAAGTGATAACCACGGCGCGCGAAATGTTCGATGCACCCCTGTCATTAAGCTGCGTGCGCCCGGGCGGAAGATACCGATCCAAGCTTGACAGGTATGCTATCCTCTGCGGTATAGACAGGATAGCAGTGCCATCAAGGAGCGCATACACGACAGCCAGGGAACTTGGACTGGATATAGTCGAGATCCCTGAAATGTGCTGTTCATATGGTGTATCGTTATGAAAAAAATAGCAAGCCACGGTGAAATTGATCTTTTCGCGCCTGATAACTCGCGATTCTCATTTCTTAAAAGCCCGTATGCAGCACACAAAACCCATAGCGCGGTGGATATCTATTACGGGGATTTTGGAAGCGAGGCTCTTTCGCCGGTTGACGGGGAGGTTATCGATGTCAGGAGTTTTGACACTCCGACCCCTTTCAAAGATTGGGATTCAAAGGAATATGTCATAGCCATAAGACAGAATGACCATGTTATCAAGATACTTCATGTAAAACCTGATGTTTCACCCGGCGATGCGGTTTCAAAAGGCGATAGTATCGGGACGTTCATATACAACGGTTATTTCATTTTTTGGAATGATCCGGTGATGCATGTCGAAGTAAGGAAAACTGGAGATTACCTTCGCGCCTCAAACAACATGCGGCTTACCCCGAACATAGAATGGAGCAGACTTCCATCAAGCAAGACTCTCGATATTGAATGCCTGGTTGAGGAAACGAATAAGAGATATTCTGTCCTGAGTTCACACTACCATAAATGTGGCGATGTCGGAGGATTTGCGATGGATTGCGGGTTCCTTGACGGATATGTTCCCTATTCGGATGACGGTTTTTTTGGGATAGTCAAACCCGATGGATTCTTCCACCCCCATGTATCGCTTGAAGTTACAAAAGATAATTCGGAAATAAAATGCAGCGGCATTGCTTTTCGCCTCTCGTTCATAGAGCCGAAAATAAAACTTATCCCACTGAAATATGGCGACAGGCTTGTTGAAGCTGGCGAAAAGGTCAGGATCAGACTTGGATTTCGGTGACTTTGCGCAGCCTCTTTCTCAACACATCTGCGGCGCTGCTCAGGTCCTTATCATACAGGTCTTTGATCTTTGAATTGTACAGAAAAGTATAGATTTTCTTCAATTTCGTTTCTTTCCTGTCCTTTATGATCGTGTTTTCCGGCGAAAGAAGAAGAATGAAATCATGCGGGTGGTTAAGTATGAAATTCCTGAGGTCTTGCGCGGTCTTCATCTCAGGCAAAACCATGAGCATCCAGATTATGGGAGGACCCCTGGTCTTTCGATGCTTCGGTCCGTCATGGATGTATAAGCCGAATCTGAAATCCTCTTTTTTCAGGATAGCGGTCAGGGTCATGGCTCCAGCGCCGCTGCATACTTCAACCTTTTCGCTCAGTACGGTGTAGCCCATCCCGCTCAATTCATTTCTGGCAAATTGCAGAAGTGAGAGTTCGTATTCATCGTCAGGGACGCCCCAGTAATCGCTCATTGTATCAAGCAGGTATCGATGGATATTTATAGGTATCTTCAAATCTTAAGCATCATGAAAGCCTTTGAATTCGAATTCCCTGAAGACAGGTATTATCTTAAGAACCATATCTGGTTAAAGCCGGAGAATGGTCAAATACTCATCGGCATCACTGAACTCGGGCAGTCCCTCTCAAAGGGTATAGTCCATATAGACCTGCCTGAAGTCGGAGAGTCTGTCAATAAAGGTGACATGCTCATAGCGTACGAAACGATAAAAGCAGTCTCGCAGATTACCCTTCCTTTTGATTCAAAGGTCATGGAAGTGAATGAGAAACTCTGGGATGATCCGAACATTATCAATTCAGACCCGTATGGAGAATGGCTCGTAAAAATAGAAGGCGAGTGGAGCGAGCGGCTGTTATTGAACGTTAGTGATGCCGCAGGCTATTATGAGAAACTGATAGCGAAAGAAAGGGAGCGGTACGCAGGTAATTAAGTATATATATGACTTTGAATTAACCAAGAAACAGAGGAAAAATTATGGCTGAGATAGAGGGATATAATCTTCCGGATGAATTGTATTATACCAAGGATCACACATGGGCAAGAGTAGAAGATGATGGAAATATCACTGTGGGAATGGATGCATACGGCGCGAAAGCTGCCGGCAATATAGAGTTCATTGACCTTCCCATGGAAGAAGATGAATTTGAGATCGGTGAGGCTTTTGGCTCGCTTGAATCTGCAAAATGGGTCGGAGGGCTTCTCATGCCTGTCGGGGGAACGGTCGTTGCAGTGCATGAAGATATTGAAGATGACCTGGGTCTCATTTCAGAAGATCCTTATGGAGAAGGCTGGTTGATCAAAATAAAGCCGACCAACCCGAAAGACGATCTGAAAACACTCGTTCACGGCGACGATGTTGGACCGTGGCTCAAGAAAGAGATACAGAACAGGAAGAAAAAATAACTACCAGTTATCGTTTTCTTCTTTGAAATCATAATCCACAACTTCAAGCCTGACCTGCTCCCCTTTGTTATTATAGCAGGTCCAGCTCGCTTCATTGAAAGGCGCGCCCACGATGATATGGTATGTTCCTTTCCTGTCGAAAAGCTCAAGGTCATAAGTGGAAGGTCTCCTGTTCCCAGACGGATGGCTGTGCACGGTCCCCACAGTTGATATGTTGGGAAGCATGAACAACTGCATAGTAGCGTTATCTTCGCCCGACTCTGTGCCTGGGACGAGCACCACATCTGTTATGACATCTCCCGTAGCAGATAACATGCCTGCGAATTCATCAGGCACGGATGATTTGCTGGCTTCAAGTATGAACTTTAATGTGTCCCTTGCGATTTTCATATATATCTATCGTGGAAAATTTCTATTGAAATTTTCCTTAATAAGTTCTCTGACAACAAAATCCAATATAGACCTGATTATTAATATAGATATTTAGAAAAATTATTCTAAAG
>JAHIHJ010000324.1 GCA_018899795.1 Methanobacteriota archaeon | reverse complement strand
TCTCGGCTGGCTGGATGGCATTGTCGATAAAAATCCTGGCATTCTTTATTACAAGGTCTGGCATGGTGGTTACCCGATTGGATAATTAACTTATATATATTGCATCCTTATAAACGGTACTGTAAAAACTTTTGGTGTTAACAAATCAAAAAGCGAAATAGCCACAGAGTCGCAGAGGCACAGAGCAATTATTTCTCGGTGTTCTCTGTGCCTCGGTGGCTAATAGTTTAAGTTAAAAACCAAACTATTTTTCATATAAATAATCAAAAATTATATTTAAAACAAAGACTATACTATCAGTATGATAAGTCGAAGGAAAGCAATATACATAATATTTCTGGTAACATTGGTGTTATTTTCATCAGGCTGCACCAATTATATCAGGGACAGTTCTTATACCATGCGTTTCTCCATCAATGAAACCAGTGAGCCACTGGAAGGAAATGTCTATCTGAACGGCGCTCAACTGGGTTATAGCAGTAACGGTGTCTTTGCCACAACTCTTGAGAAGCTAAGACCCGGACTCATAGCCCTTAACGGGACTTATGATAACCAGCCATTTGAGGTCTATTTTGAATTCCCGATGGAGAACATGAATTACAGCGGAATCAATTATTCTATCAGGAAAGAGGCACTTCCGGGATAAAGTTGCTAAAATGGAACGAAAAGATCGCTGCGATAGCCCGAAGTTACAGCAAAACACTTTCTATTGAAGGATTCCACCATAAAGACCTCGAAGGCAAAGATGCAGGCGACAGGCTAAGGGAAAACAATATATTTTACACAGTTGCCGCAGAAAACCTGTACATGATGGAGGGTTTGAACGCCACGGTCAACATCAGCGAGACCGCGGTAACAGGGTGGCTCCACAGTCCTGCGCACAGGTCACCTATCCTGGACAGGGACGAACTGTTCAGCGACGCAGGAGTCGGGATATACTGCGAAAAGAAGACCTGCTACGCAGTTATGGTCTTTGCGGGTCTTGAACGCTCTCAGAAAATTGAGTTAAATCCAGGTTACCTGACTTTCCTGTATCTTTATGACCCGTCTTTTCCTTTTGATTTCGATGTGCCCGTATCGGTAGAAATAGACTCGACAGAATACGTGGACATATTTTTCGTCCCGAACAGGGAACAGTATGAAAAATTCCTGCAACACGGGAACTACCAGTCCACCATAGAAAAAAAAGGGACAAGAAGTTTCAGCACAATGGTAGTTGCCAGCAAAGGGCAGGGGATCATAATCCAGTCAGCAGACGACAAAACCGCAAAGATCAATATCAATCTTATTTATTCATGATCATTGCAGTTTTCACTTCATATTCAGCCTGCGTCCTGTGATCGCAAAGTAGGCAACTATCAATACTATTATCAGATAAATAATGCCTGACCATTCAGAATAAATACCGTTCTTAAATTTGGTAAGTATGTCCGAACTGAAGGACATCTCAACTATTGTGAAGTTCACCGGATAATACGCACCCCATCTGTTATCCCTCTCCATCGCATGAATGTAAATAACATGACCCCCAACATCAATTCCGGTAGTATTTATCTCTGCTACCATATCTTCTTTTTGTGAATCAAACAACCCATCGACGGGTTCGAGCGGCATGCCAGTTCCAGATTTTCCGATGGTATCGATGAAATATTCCGCTGCTTTTATCGACATCCTGTACCCTGAGTGAGCACTGGCAACAAGTATTACCTTATCTCCTTTTCCTGGTTTTTCAGGCGAGATCGAAGCTTCTTTTATTCCGGGGGTGACCTGGAACCTGACCACGTTGTGGGAGCCCCAGTAGTGACAGTATTCGCAGTTCGGTTCAAGCCCATGAGGCTCATCTCCCACATATTTAGCATCATAGAACGGCTTTTCCTGGTACGTATGGCAGGACGAGCATTTTCTGGCTTTAATACTGGCAGGCGGGTGTAGCATTGGCTCTTCGCCTCCCGTATGGCACGCCCAGCAGGCTCTGTCGATGTTATCTGACAGGATGGTCTTACCGGATGCGTTCCTGTTCAGTCCTGAGTGTTTTCCCAGTTGTGTTGAGATGGCAGCCATACCTGCGATCCCAAGCTTCAATGATGAGTCATGGCATTTAACACAGTCAGCCCAGTTCCTCTGGTCTGTGAACAGGTTAGGAGCATGCAGATTGACCGGTATCTTTCCTGTCGTAATAGCATCTCCCGGTTTTAGCCAGCTGCTGTTATATCCGAAAAGAGATGAATTCTCGTATGTCTTCATTATCGCGGGTGATATCGCTGACACATCGGAAAGTATCACGAAATTCGGTATTCCCTGGGATATGGCAGAGACCATCGCAGTAAATACGGATATATTGGTTGTGGAGTTATCTTTATATGTCAATCCAGGCGTGTAGTTGAACCAGTTTCCGAGAGGAACAACAGTATCCTCAACGACCGCACCGTTAATAGTCAGGGTCATCCACGCGTTTTTGCTTTCGGTACTCACTTCGTTGAGTTTTAACGCATAATTGTCTGCGATGTTCCAGTTTTCTCCCTCTTTCAGGAGTTTCTGCAAATTGGGATAGGAACTGAAATTCTCACCATTCTGGAGCTGGGTTATGACGTTTTCTTCATCCGCATAATATATCTTGCTCTTGTTACCAGATATGAAATCAATGAATAAAGATGTATAATATATCAGGTCGCTGGAATTGTCTTTCTCTTCCCTGTCGATGACAATGAACCGCTTTTTCTCGTCTGAATACCTGGATAAATGACATGCGAAACAGTTGGTATTATTCCTGCTTTCCCTTTCTGAGTGGACTTTCCTTATCCTGAAACCTTCGAACTGAATAAAACCTTTGTTGCCTTTGAACATAGAGGTGATATTCAGCTTGATGACCGGAGTCCTGGTAGTGGAATTATCGATGGTCAGTTCAGCCTCATATTCATAAAGCCTGCCTTGCTGTAGCGACGTTTCATCAACCATCCTTTCACCATTGAAAAGCTGGATGAGCGCCTCATCCCGTGTGGCAGTTATCTCCACAAGCTTCAGGTAGTATCCCTCACCGAGATATATCTTCTCACCCTCTGCAACAGAGAGTTTTTTCTGTTCTTTTTCAAGTTCAATGAGGGCTGTCCTGTTCCTGTTTATAAGCATGGCATCTCCCCAGTCAATGCTATTGTCCTTATCGATATGGCAGTAGCGGCAATTGAACGAATCCACCAGTTCATCTTTTGAGCCGTAATGCGAGACAACGGCAAGCTCCGGATCATTATCCTTTGTAACTACACTGTTTATATGGCATACCTGGCACCCTGCTGATGTGGTGACATTATAATTCGTGGAATTTCCCGGGTTGCTGTTCGAGCTTGCATTCCTGAAATGCGAATAGACCATTTTCTCATTATACACTGACTGTGAGAGCGAATGGCAATCACTGCTGTCGCATTTGCGCGGCGACTTGTATCCTGCCTGATGCCCGGAAGGTTCGGTCCCATCTCCGTGGCACGCCCAGCAGGCTTTGTTTATCGGGTCAGTGGCTGAGGAATTGTATGCTTTGCTGTTAAGGTTCATGTGTATTCCCTGGTTAATGGCTGACCCATCCACTCTCATGTTCAACGGGGAACCTGTTGCGCTGTTGTTATGACATGCGATGCAGTCCTTACCTCCGCCACCTTCGCTTACGCGGTGTGAAAAGTTAAGCGAGGTCTCAACGTAGCCTGAGAGCAGGCTGCCGTGGCAGTTCTTGCAGTGGCTGTCGTTGTAATTCTCAATTTCGCTGTGGTTATAGAAGGTGGTGCCTTCGCTTGCGATCGATGGCACCTTTCCTGTCGCGTTCAATATCTCAGGAGGCGCAGGGTCAATGAAATAGCCCTTATAATTCGAAGTGCTATCGTTGTAATGGCAGGCTGAACACCATGTGGAATTTGCAAGATATGGATCGTTGAAGATATTTGAACCCTTGATCAATGATACATTGCCGAGGATGGATGCACTGTGTACCTCCTTCAGGTGACAGAAATAACATGCTGTTATAATGGAGGTATTGTCCCAATAAGTCCCCCATTTCCTGCCGGATGACTTTGTGTTAGAGTGTGTGAAATCAGGGATGATGGGGGCTGTTGGGAATCCTGCCAGTTTTGTCTGGTGGCAACTGGTGCAGTTGACAGCCGAGGTATTGAGAGTGGAGTATGTCGTGTCCTGGTTCAGGTACTTCACAGGGTGTACGTCTTTTACCGTGTTCGTGTGGCATTCAGTGCAGTTCACGGAATTGTTGTGCAGTTCTTTAATTGAAGTGAGTGCGCCTGTGAAATTTATTAAACCTGAACTTGCGTTCTTTCCATGGCAATCAAGGCATAATATTGAGTTCGTGGCAGGTTTTGCAAGCGTAGAATTGTGTATCCAGCCTGTATTGTGGCACTGAGAAACAGAGCAGTTCGGGTTCGAGGAATTGTAGATTGAGCTGTGGTTGCTGATGCTTCTATTATATGCAAAGTCTATCATCGCTGCGGCAAACGCAGTACTTGCATTCTGGTGGCAGTAACTGCAATTGGTTGCTCTTCCATCCATTGTCCTCAGGTCGATCCTTATCTTACCGTAATGGGATGGGAGAGAATAACTGGAATTATAGATATCATCCTCAGTATATGGCACCTTCATTTCTGCCAGGTCGTGGCATACCAGACACGATGAAGAGTCATTCAGCGCTGTTGATGCTGCTTTGATCTGGGATCCGTTCTTGAAATGTTCGCCCACGCTAAGAGCATTACTCACGTTAGTGTACGGTTTGGTTTCATTATGGCATTCGAAGCACTGGTACGGTTCAGCGAACCTGCTTCCCATGCTGTTGTTAGCAGGCTGGGTTCCTGTTGAATCGTGGCAGCCCCAGCACTTCTTATTCTGGGCAGGCGCCCATGAATCATTTGTTGCATTCCTGTTGAGGTCGGCATGGATACCCTAGCTCATTGCCGTGCTGTTGATCCTGTGCTGTGCACCTGTCTTTCCGATATCATGACAGCTGATACAGTCTGGACCGCTTGCTCCTTCAGTTACATTATGAACGAATTCGCTCATAGTTGCGTTCTCACTCAATAATGAACCGTGGCACTGCTTGCAATCGCTGTCAATATAACTTCCTATAGAATGGTTAAAATAATTGGTGGAATTTCCGTTCCAGTTCGTCCCATTGGTTATCTCAGGCGGTATTTCCAATCCAGATGAATTAAATGCATCCGCCATTGCACTGTAGTTCACATCTCCTTTAAAGTGGCATGCTGCGCATGATGAACCGTTACCTATTGAACTATTCTTAATATAAACAGGGAACCATTCAAGTATTCTTCCCATGGGTGTTTCATTGTGCGTTGTATTGCCATGGCAATATATGCAGGCTTCCTTTGGAGATGTGTTTGTCCAGTGATTTCCCCATAAAGAGCCGTTGTTTATATTAGAACTGTGCCGCATGGGATTTGGAATCATGAATGCG
>JAHIHJ010000323.1 GCA_018899795.1 Methanobacteriota archaeon | reverse complement strand
CAAAAAACCAGACAACCTTATTTCATTGGAGATTTGGAACACCAAGGATTCTTTATTGCCTTTTTTATTTATAAAGCGTTTGTATTTCAAAACGTTAATCTGCGGCTGGATTTGAGGGAGTGATCGTTATTGATTGCTATGGGGTCTGAAGAAAAGGAACCGCAGATAAACGCAGATGAACGCAGATGAACGCAGATTAAATGCTTCGTATTAATAAAATATGGTGGACATTAAATAATTACACATTGTAATTATCTGCGGTTTGTTTCTCATAAGTTTAGCGGAAGACTATAACTCAACATTTCTTTTGAAACATTTTAAATTATGGACAGAATATATGTACGTTACCTTTATGTAATAAGAAACATATCAAGGGACACAACTGAATCATCTTTTTATGATTCTTAATACCGTAGCAGGCATCGCCTGCGGCGCATGGTCTAACGACCGAACGCAACACTTGCGTGAGTCGGATCCGAAAGGGTCTTACGGAGGCACAGAATGAAAAATAATTACAAGACAAACCCACATATATTAGACCTTATTTCAGGTCTAAAGAAGCAGTCCCGCGAGAGTGAAGCACCTCTCTGGCGTGACATTGCGCATAGACTTACACGCCCAACGAGGCAGTACATTGAAGTCAACCTGAGCAGGCTCAACAGGTACACGAAGGATGCAGACCTTGTACTTGTACCCGGAAAAGTCCTGGGAGCAGGCGACATTGACCATAAGCTTACAGTGGCAGCACTGGGCTTTTCCGCAGGCGCGAAAGATAAGATAACCGCGGCAGGGGGCTCCTGCCTTACCATCGAGGAACTAATGAGCAAGAATCCCGACGGTGCAAGAGTCAGAATAATGGGGTAAGATCATGGCAGTAATAGACGCAAGTAATCTAATCCTTGGAAGAATGGCAAGCCTGGTCGCCCAGCGATTATTGAAAGGCGAAGAGATCAATATCATCAATGCAGAAAAAACGATCATCTCAGGCAGAAGAGATACCACGTTCAACAGGTATAAGCAATATGTCGCGAGGGGCTCGCGCGAATTCGGTCCTATGTTCCCGAGACGACCTGAGCAGATAGTCACAAGAACTATACGGGGAATGATCCCTCACACCACCACTACCGGAAGGGAAGCGTATAGGCGGCTCAAAGCTTATATCGGGGTCCCGCCGGAATTGAGCAAAGAACAGGCAGAGACGCTGGAAGAAGCGAGCATCATGCGCCTGTCCACAGCCAACTATACAGTGCTTGGAGAACTCAGCAAGAAGTTAGGTTCAAAATTTTAGGTGTTATATATGAAAATCGTTAATTCATCAGGAAAAAGAAAGACCGCGATCGCCCGCGCAACCATAACTGAAGGCAAGGGGCGCATCAGGGTCAACAAGAAACCCATCGAGATCGTAGAGCCGGAATTTGTACGGCTCAAGATGTCGGAACCACTCGAATTTGCCAGTAATATCCTCGCAAACGTGGACATAGATGTCAACGTTCGCGGAGGCGGCATATTCGGGCAGGCAGGCGCAGTGCGCACCGCCATCGCAAGAGGTCTTGTAGAATGGACGAACGATACAGCGCTCAGAGACGCAATGGCACAGTATGACAGAACTCTGCTCGTCAATGATACACGCTATAAGCTCCCGAAGAAATTCGGAGGAACCGGAGCCAGGAAGAGAAGACAGAAATCATACAGGTGAAACATGATTCCGGTAAGATGCTTTACATGCGGGAAAGCTGTCTCAAGCGTTTGGGATGAGTATAAAAAACGTAGTCAGTCAGAAGACCCGGGCAAAGTACTTACGGATCTCGGAATCGACCGATACTGCTGCAGGCGGATGCTGCTGGCTCATGTCGAGCTGGTAGACCTGCTTGCGCCGTACCAGTGAGGAGGGGTTGTAGGGTAGCCTGGTCCATCCTATAGCGTTCGGGACGCTGTGACCTGAGTTCAAATCTCAGCAACCCCATTTACTGGGGCAATGGAAACGAACATGAACCACTCCCGGAGGGACTCCGGGAAAAAAAATACCCAGTATTTAAATACAGGGAATATAGTAAAAATTAGATTTATTTAACGGACATATGTCAGTTACTCGTTTTTGAGGTGATTAGGTGACCGGAATAAAATATACACGATATGAGCGTGCTCGTATTATTGGCGCAAGGGCGCTCCAGATCTCTATGGGGGCTCCCGTATTGATTGAAGTAGATAAAAAAGAGCCTATCGAAATAGCATACATAGAACTGGAAAAGGGAGTTATCCCGATTACGGTTAAACGAACAGCACTTGAAAAACAACACAAATCAGAATGAAAGGTGATTACAATGGAAGAAATGATCGATCTTAAACAGGATGTTAAACAGGATACGGGTTATGAATCTATTATTCCCCAGGATGAATATCTCACCGCGGGGATCCATATCGGCACCCAGCAAAAAACAAAAGAAATGATGCGGTTCGTATATCGCGTCAGGACAGACGGTTTGTATGTTCTTGATATTCAGGCGACAGACCAGAGGATACGGCTTGCCGCAAGCATGCTCGCAAAATATGACCCGCAGAGAATACTTGTCGTGTCAGCCAGGCAGTATGGACACTACCCCTCTGAGATGTTCGCAAAAGCGCTGGGCGCAAGAGCAATAACCGGAAGGTTTATTCCAGGCACCCTGACAAACCCGAAACTTCACATATTCATTGAACCGGATGTACTCGTTGTGACAGACCCTTCAGGCGATGTCCAGGCTGTAAATGAAGCGGTCAATGTCGGGATACCTGTCATAGGTCTTTGCGATACCAATAACTCGACATCCAATGTTGATTTCGTTATTCCCACCAACAACAAGGGAAGAAAAGCCCTTGCCCTGATATACTGGCTTCTTGCAAAAAAGACGCTTGAGGGACGCGGGGACACGATCAATTACACAGTAGCAGATTTCGAGGCTGAAGTATAATCAAATATGAGAGCACCGGCAGTATCGGGACAGTTTTATCCGAGAGGTAAAAACGACCTGAGAACTGAAATCAGCCGGTGCTTCACAAATATTTCGTTGAAAAATAGAGCGGTTATCGGCGCTGTGGTGCCCCATGCAGGTTATATTTATTCGGGAATTACCGCAGCACATGTGTATTCTGTCCTGCCTGAAGCCGAAACTTTTGTCCTGGTAGGACCGAACCATACAGGTCAGGGTTCACCAGTCTCTGTTTCTTCCGAAACATGGAGCACTCCTTTTGGCGAAGTCAACTCAGATACGGAGTTAATAAGAGCGCTGCCAAAAAATATCATAGATACTGATGAGAGCGCGCACAGGTACGAGCATTCCCTTGAGGTTCAGCTCCCATTCCTGCAGCACAGGTTCAGGGAGTTTCGTATAGTCAACATATGCATGGGAATGCAGGACGAGGAGACTGCTATCGAAGTGGGCGGAGAAATAAGTGAAGCTGTCCGGAAAGTCAACAGGAAAGTCGTGATAATCGCTTCAAGTGATTTCTCGCATTACAAACCCGATAAAGTTGCAAGGGAAGATGATGCTTATTTTATCGATCCAATACTTTCACTTGATACAAATGAGTTCTACCGCCGTTTGTATGAACGGACGGCGAGCGTCTGCGGGTACGGACCTATCGCAGCAATGCTTTCTGCTTCAAAGAACCTTGGAGCAAAGCATGGCTCACTGCTAAAATACAGCACAAGCGGCGATACGACCGGAGATCTATCAGCAGTTGTAGGGTATGCCGGGATAATAATCGAATAAAACGATGCTTTTATTAACTCTCGACCTAATTAATGATCAGGTGGAAACATGGCGTCAGAACCCTCAGAACCTCTAGTAAATATCATCAGTGAACCATTGAAATCAAAAAACCCTATTATCATAGAAGGATTTCCCGGTATCGGTCTTGTAGGGAACATAGCCTGCCAGCATATCATTGAAGAATTGGGTATGAAATATGTAGGTTCGATCGATTCGAGGTATTTTCCCCCTCTTGCAGTGCTATTCAATGGTATCGTCTATATGCCTGTTCGGATCTATGAGGCCCCAAAAAAAGATATTCTCGTGATCATCTCGGACATACCCATTCATCCCACAGCGTCATACGACCTTAGCAAGGCGCTGGTGGAATGGATGATTTCCATAAAAGCCAAAAACATCATTTCAATAGCAGGTATCGCCACGACCACAGGTTTGAGAAGGGTATTTGGAGGAGCGACGAACCAGGAAATGCTGGAAAGGATAAAGGATAAAACAGAGATATTCCAGGTTGGGACGATCTCAGGTATTTCAGGAAGCATAATGACCGAGTGCTTTATCAGGAAGATCCCTGCCATGAGCTTATTGGGCGAAACGCCCGGACCAAATCCTGACCCGAGAGCAGCAGTAGAAGTCCTGAACGTTCTCAATAAAATTTTCGATCTATCCATAAATACAGAAAAGCTGATGAACCAGGCTGAACAGATAGAGCTTGAACTTTCAAAGCTCGCAGAGCAGGTCAAGACGACCGAATCTCCAATGATGCCCAAGAAAGAGTTCCCGATGTACGGGTGATATTATGAAATACATAGTTCTAAGCGGAATATCCATGATGGCTCTAAGGAACCTTGAACAAAACAAGATAAAGACTATCGAGATCAGAAGCCCGCATAATTTCCTTTCTGCTCTTGAAACAGATGCAGGTGATGTTATCTTCCTTACAACGACCAGTATGGAGGATGTAGGAGCGGGAACGAACGGTCTTATTGCTAAAATACTTGAGAAGCAGGTTTCAATGCACAGGATCGTCCATAAAACCGATGAGTTATTCGAAGAAGCTGAAGTCCAGATGGCGCGTCTTAAGTTAGAACTGAAAGGAACTGCCATGGTGCGCCGCCTGGTATGCTGCACAATGGGCGAAGCCATAGTAGTGGACGCTGACGAAGTGCATTTCTTTGAAGGAAGATAGCAAAAAGATTTAAGTTTGTGAAAATTGAAGATGCTACAATAGAGGATGGTAAATAAAGTATGGTCGATAAAAAAATAAAATGCATTGATTGTTACAAAGATTTCATATTCACAGAAAGCGATAAACAATTCTTTGAAGAGAAGGGATACAGTGAGCCAATCAGGTGCAAAGACTGTCGGAGTAAAAGAAAAGCTGAAAAAAGTACCAGTGGCTTTAGACGATGATCATTAACCAGACATCATTTTATTAATATTAAAAAAAGTGCTATAAATATTCTGAATATTTTTTATGGTCTTCCAGGCTTCATCAAATACGAATTGCGGCACCTGGTAGGGTATTTCTTTTCCTTCCTTTATCGACTCAAGATCTTTTTTGACCGTCAATCCCAGATACAATGGGAAATCCCTATTATTTTGTCCAGTGGCAAAAAACCTGAAAATGAATATTCTTCTCTCAGCAGTTGAAATATAAACCGTCCTTGGCGCGCTGACATCATCAATATTAATACCGCTTAAGAATTTCTTGGTGTGTGAAGCAAAATCGTTGACATATTCTGTAAGTGCTTCAAGCGTTATTTTTACTTCGGGTGTTTTCATTCCTGATATGGACGAGGCATCTCCTGTCTTATACACGGGATCAAGAAGGACAACAGCCCTTGCATCTGTTTTCTTTTGCAGTTCTAATATAGCCACCTGCAATGAGGTTGAAAGTTCCACGGATATATTTATGTTGTCATATTATATAAATATTTCTGATATATATTGCGTCAGGATCAATATCTATGCTTAATACAGGCGGGTTGAATCTCCTTGGGCGATAAGCTCAGCTATCTCATTTACGAATTCCTCCATGTATTTATCCAGCTGCGATTTGCGCCTCTCCATGATCTCCTTATCCGCGGGATATCTTTCGATGAGTTCTATGAAATCGTTATATATCTTGCATGTCTTGTCCATCATGGCTTCCTTTGGTTCGTCCATTTCTGCCATCTGGACTATATAGCGCCGCATGCGCAGGCAGCCCCTGTGTCTTTCAAAGCTCTGATCAAAATACAGCGGGATCCTCCATAACCCACGCTCCAATATTCCGCTCTTTAATGAGGGGAAAAGCTTTACGATATCTGGGTCGATCGCGGATGGCGGCATCAGAACTCTTCCATCACGAACTTGTATTTATACTGGTATGCATAGGGTTTAATATCAATACCTCGTTCATTCTTTTGTCTAAGATTATATATAACAGATACATTGTAAATTTTGATTTTTAAGGTATATTATTGAGTTTGCTTTAGGCTCATTTTACTGGTTCAACGATAGTACTTCTATTTATCAGCAGGTTATATGAAGAGAACTCTTTATTCTCCCTGACAAGGACGCCGAATATCTCAAGGATGTCGCCGTATTTTGTCCCGGTAAGCGCCATGTTTTTGTCGTTCCTGTGATAAGCAGGAAGAACCGCATAGCATGGGACTGATGTCGTCCCGTCGCATATCTTAAAGACCATATTCTCATCATCGCCCAGGTTTCCCGACATGACTGAAACTGCAACGTTGATCCGCTTTTTCACATGTTTTTTAAGAGTCGAAAGCCTGGCAAATTTACCGCCGCCCCGATATTTATTCTGCGCAGTACCGTCTTTTCTTAATATCACATACGAGAATTTCATATCCGTGTTCAGGTACCTGTAAACGTCCTCTTTCCCGGCTATCTTTCTCATGAACTCAGGCACCGTGATATCTCCAGCGTCCCTGAAGCTCCAGCAGTCCCCACCCCGGCATCCTTCACCCCAGATGAAGGTACAGGGGCTGTAAACCGTAAATCCTTTCCTGACGAGGGCATGCTGACTTTCGCGCAGCGCTTTTGAATTGACAAGGTCAGCGGGTTCGATGATAATTATCGTGGGGTTCTTGCTTCCTGATGCAAACTTCTCCACAATGCCGGCGCGTTCAGCAGGCGTTTCCTTCATCTCAGCAAGCACATTTGAGAACACTATTATGTCGGCGTCAGGCGCAGGTTCTACTTTTTCGATAGGCGATCGCGCGGGTCGGTTCACAGTTATTACAGCGTTGGCTTGCGGATGTTGTGAGAGGTAAAGAGATGAAAGCTCATTAAAGCAGTCTATGTTATCCTGCACTTTCTCTACTGAGTCCACCCTGAGATTTATTTTCACATCGATTTTGTTCTTTGAGTATATGTCAAGAAGCCTGTGAAAGAAATCTATCGTGCTAAGCGTTACCGTCCCCGGACCTGCTCCTGCATCAACGATGCTCATTTTGGTGGTGAGCAGCCCGCCTTTTAGCATGTCAAGGAGGAGGTACTGGAACTGGCAGAAATAGACAGGGAAATGATAGAGCAGGTAGGTGATGACCCTTAGCTTCGGGTACTTCGAGCTGCCCCTCCAGTATTCTTCTTTCTGCTTCACGATGTTCTCACGCAAAAGCCGCGCCGTTTCGCCTGTGTGCCAGTTCTTCCCGCATGAGCGCTCGATGTATGATGATACCAGTTTTTCGATGGCAGGGGGCAGGCGCGGCGCTTTTAGCATCTCTTCAAGTTCACGGATGACCTGCTCGTCTGCGGGGAGCGGGCGGTTTATGAGCTTTGTGCAATTGTAGCGCGCGTCGCAGAAGAGGTCGAGGTCGTAGAAATGGGGTTTCAGGGTTTCGTAGAGTTCTTTTTCAGAGTATTTTCGGCTGAGATACTGGTTCATCTCTGAGAGTGTGAACTCGGAGCGCGAGGAGGCGAGGAATTTAGCGAGGGAGAGGAGTGCGGGGGTCATGGGTAAGCCGAACCGCAATTGAACGCAGGTGAACGCAGATTTGTGGGATT
>JAHIHJ010000322.1 GCA_018899795.1 Methanobacteriota archaeon | reverse complement strand
CGCTGGAAGGGGGAACATCTACCATTGAAAAACTTTCCATAGCAGTGGGGAGAGGAGACCATATCATACGTGTGGTCGTGGATGAAAAAAACAATGTTAGAGAGTCAAGGGAGGACAATAATGCAGATGAGATCACGTACACTTTTTAAGATTGTTTTTGCTCTGATTTTATTGCTTGTATCCAGTGCATCTGGCTCGTATGCAGGCGATAAACCGCTTAATACGGTATTTCATGATAAAGTTCACGGCAAGGTATTTTTCACGCCTGGGGACAGCAGATATAGCGGTGTGATAAATTACAATGAAACATACACTGTTAACTTCGATGTCGGCATGCCTATGAACGCAAAAGTTAAACTCGCCAGACTATATGCATACTATGTCTGGAGCAAGGACGGAACCATAGGCGTGTACCCAACTATGGAGGTAATCGATGATGATGTTATTCTGACAGAGGCTGCTAACTATACTGATAACAAAGGATTTGTGGGGTTGTACGATTTCTTTTCAGGCGTTAATGTATATGATGTGACCAATCGTGTTAGCGAAAACTACCAGGCAGCTATTAAAAATGCAGATGCGGATGGAAGCACGTTTTGCACGCAGGGAATCGGATTACTGGTAATATACGAATGCCAGGATTGCCCGCTTGTTGAGTACTGGGTCAATGAGGGTGCTGATATGCTCTATGCAGACTACGGCATCACTCCAGGGATGGCAACCAGTAAGATATACTTTAACGGAGACGTAGAATTAAAAAATATAAAAAAAGCTTCCTTAATAACCGCAGCTCCATCAGCGGGATATACGGCAAGTGGAGAAACTGCCCACAACAGGCTCTATTTTAACGAAGAGGAGAGCGGACTTGGCAGCTTTTCATTTCTGAAGGAATTGCTTAAATTGGTGTTCAGATACGAGAGCGGAATCTGGAGTGATGTGTATTTTTCAAACGATATCGTCCAGATTGGAGTTGATGAGCGGGATGTTTCCAATTATATGAAGCCATCAAATAATTTTGCCGCAGTACAGGATAACTACGATTATATGATGCTTACTAATGCAATACTGTACATAGAGGAGAATCGCTAATGATGGTTAATACGATGGATTTAACAAAGTATTACTCTCAAGGCAAAGAAAAAGTAGTTGCTCTGGAAGGCGTAAATCTTACCATCGAGGAAAGTGAGATTATCTCGGTTATTGGCCCATCGGGTTCCGGGAAATCCACGCTTTTATATATTCTTGGATGCATTGATTCACCATCGAGGGGAGAGGTATCTCTAAATGGCAGCAGGGTTGATTTCAAAAATAACTCCTCGCTGGTGTTGCTGCGCAGAAAATTAATCGGGTTTGTGTTTCAAACATTTAATCTTATGCCAGCCATGACTGCTGCGCAGAACATCGAGTACCCGATGTATTTCAATAAAACTCCATGGATCAAGAGAAGGGAGAGGGCGATGATGCTGCTTGAGTCTGTAGGCTTAACAAACCGCGCCAACCATCTTCCCACAGAGCTTTCAGGTGGTGAGCAGCAGCGTGTTGCTATAGCAAGGGCGCTTGCCAATGATCCAATGCTTATCCTTGCAGATGAACCTACGGGAAATCTCGACTCTAAGACAGGAAAAACCATACTTGACCTGATGAGACGCTTAAACAAAGAAGAGGGAAAAACCATTATGCTGGTAACCCATGATATGGATGTAGCACATACAGCTGATAGAGTGATCAGCATAATGGACGGGAGGATTCAATGAGGGAATTGTTTTCCTTAGCATTCAGGCAGCTTGCCAGGAAAAAACTGAGGGTATTTCTCATAGTGCTGGGAATAGCTATAGGGGTTGCAGCAGTCATTGGGGTAACCTCCCTGGGAGAAGGCTTGCGAATTCAGGCAGTCGATAAGATCAAAGCATCCCATGATCTAACAATAATAGAGGTATCGGCAGGATCAGATAAAGGAAGCACGATTCTGCTGACTGATTCAAAAATAAATGATATCAGGAGAACTGAGCATGTTATGCTGGCAGCTCAGTACGTAAAAGACCCATATGTAACGATGAACAAGACCTATCTTACTTTTAAAGGAGTTACTAAAGATTATAACCATGTTCAGAACCTGCATCTGGAAAAAGGAGACTGGTTTCAGGAAAACACCAATCAGGTCGTGCTTGGGCGAGATGCTGCCGATAAGTTGTCAAAGATAGAAAATATTAAACCTGGCGATGAGATCACTGTCATGCTCAGATTATACGGAGAGGAAGGACGTCCGAGGGATAAAACTGCGGTATTCAGAATAGTTGGTGTTATGAAACCCACAGGAGGGGAGCACGATAATCAGGTGATGCTTGACATTAACAAAGCAAGGGAAATGGATGAAAAGGAGGCTTATGACGGCGGTTTTGTTAAAGTGGATGACCCGGTATTTACCTCTTCTGTGAGAACTAAGATCGAGAGACTTGGATTGAAGGGGTATTCTGCTCAGGATGAAATCGATGCAGTGAACAGCCTGATGGCTGCAATAACCCTTGTTCTGGGTTTTTTCTCAGGGATATCGCTTATCGTTGGGGGATTAATGATAATAAATACAATGACAATCTCGGTTTACGAGCGTACAAAGGAAATAGGATTGTCAAAAGCTCTGGGAGCATCTGATTTTGATATCATGAAGATGTTCCTTGCCGAAAGTATGATCATAGGGGTTATGGGAGGGATATTAGGCATTTTGCTGGGATCTGCTTTTTCTATGATGATCGATATTCTGGGCAAACCCTTCCTGGTCAGCCAGCTTGGTGAAATGGGAGAAAGATTACAATCCACCCACATTACTGTTATCACCCCATCGCTTCTTGTTGCCGGATTCATTATCTCTCTTGTTCTGTCGGTTGTTTCTGGCTTATATCCTGCAAGAAGGGCAGCGAAATTGAATCCACTTGAGGCACTGCGGCAGATATGAAAAAGCTTATCATTTTCCTTGGAATCGCAATTATTGCAATAATAATAATAATATTAACCATGGATGGAGAAAGAGGATGGAGGGGCGAGGGCACTCCTTTATATACGATTGCAGAAGGCACAATCCACGGTAGTGTTTACGTGGCTGGAGGGCATGGATATACGCAGGAGAATCCCTATGAAGAGCATTTTAATATCCCGGATGCAAAAATCAAATTTGCAAGACTCTATGTGCCCGTGTGGAACTATAATAAAGGAGATACCCTGGATGTCAGGTTGAACAATGAAAGCCTTGGAGTGAGGGAGAAACCGGATTATGTAGCTGCTTTTGGCACTGCGCAGTATGCTTATAATGTGAGCCGGAAAATCAAGAAGAGCGAGGTTAATGTGAGTGTTTCCTATAAAAATCCAAATGGCGGTCCCTACGGAGTTGTACTTGTTGTAGTTTATGAGCAACAGGATAGGTTCACAAGATTCTGGATCACAGAGGGGAACTATGCCCTGGCTTATACAACAAAAAAAGATGAAATGGCGGTATCTTTTGGGGATGCACCTGAAAATGCCATGAATGCTGCTTTATGGACCGTGCAGATAGCTGGCACTCCCAGGGAAGATGACATGCTCTATTTCAACTCTCGCTTTCTGGGTAAAGATGTAGCGAAGGGAAAAAACGGTTCGTATTTTGATATTGATGAATTTGATGTCAAGAAGGATATTACTGCGGAAAACATTGTCAGGTTTGAAAGAGGAGGCGAGGCATATCTCCATCCATTAAATGCAATTTTAGCAGTAGAATATGATGGTCAGGGAGAAGATAATATAATCATTCATGAGCAGAGCTTGTCTGGTAAATCCGAGATCCCCCTGCCTGTAATCGCAGTGATTTTAATAACTGCAGCAGTTGTGTTATGGACGAGGAGGAAGCATTGAAAATGATTCTTGCAGCGGTGCTGCTTCTCATGCTAAGCGCTGCTGCCGGAGGGAGTGCCAATATCGAAATGGTGATCCCCATGAAGGATCATGCCTATGCTCCTGATGTGATTGTGGCGGGCAGCACTCTTGAGAGGGGGAAAATAATCCTTGAAAATCATGGAAGTGAACCTCTAAAAAATGTAAGTATCGAAATCAAGGTGCCTCACAGTCTGGGTTTGCAGGATGATGTAACAAAAACAAATACGATTATTAACTCCTTTGAGGAAATTATGCCGGGTGAGTCAATATCCATAGTATTCAGTGTAAAGCCGCCTGACTCTATCCCCCTTAGAGAGAAATCCTCTTTTGAGATCAAAGTTAACTATGTTGATTCGGCAGGCCCGCATACAGAAACTTTTTCCCACGAAATTGAGATAATTCCACCCCCCTCATGGGCGATATATGGTACTGTGCTGGCAAGCATAATTATAATTGTTTTTGCACTGGTGGCTTTTGGGAAATTTAATATTCTTGAGAGATTCACAACGGTTGATCTAATCACAATAGCTCTGCTTGCCGCCCTTACTGGCGTGGTTTTCAGATGGTTCTGGCAGACATTTAATGATCTCCTTGGACCATTTGGCGGACTGCTTTCTACTATACCAACGACAGCACTGATGATCGTGGCGCTGCAGCTTGTGAGAAAACCTGGCACAGCCACGCTGCTGTTTACCACAGACCTCTTAGTGGGCATGATAATATGGGGAACAAACATCACGGTCTGGCTTGGGTGGTACATGATGGAAGGTGTGGTCGTAGATGTGCTTGTTTTCCTGTTCCGGATGGATTATGCTGACAGGCGTTCCACTGCGATCGTATATGGAATAGCGAGGAGCATGGTGGCTTACTGGACTTTCTATTTCCTGTTCGCTCCTGTTGTGTGGCATGTTTATTATGCTCCATGGTATGCCTGGATGAACATAGGAATAAGCGTCATAGGGGGCATAATAGGCGGCGCAGTGGGCTACAGCACAGCAGTGAAGATGCGCGGCGCGGTTTTTTGAAATAGATAATGCTTAGAATTACGCTTCCATTAATATTTGCCTATCAAATAACTCAGCACTCCCCTACGCCACTTTCGTCACCTTTTCTCGGAGCCAAAGGTTTATCAGCGTCTCTGTTGACACTCCCTGCCGTCGTGCATGAGTTCGCAGTAGAGCAAGCAGGTCTTTTGCCACTTTGTTTCTTACTTTCTGGCATAACTTCTTAAAAGAACTGCAAGGAGCGCTGGAAAAATCTGAT
>JAHIHJ010000321.1 GCA_018899795.1 Methanobacteriota archaeon | reverse complement strand
GCGCTCTCTTGCTGTTGCCCCATCGCGGATGCCACCTCCAACTATCACTTTTGTAGCTTCCCCGACAGCCTTTTTCACTGCCGTTACCATTTCGACAGGGACAGGATTGTCTGCACCTGAGCCAGCTTCAAGATAAATATAATGCATGCCCAGATATTTTGCCGCAAGAGCATACGCCACTGCAAGTTTTGGCTTGTTCCTGGGTATCAGGCGCGCATCCCCGACCCAGCCTGCCATCCCTCCAGGTTCTATAATGATATATGCCATTGAGATGGGTTCAATGCCTTGCTTGTAAACAAGTGGCGCGCCAATAGCCTGATGCGTAGTGATGTAATTGACATCTCTTGAATTAAGAAGGCTCATGAAAAAAATAGCATCTGCGCTCCCGCTTACCCCTCCGGGATTTGCGGGGAAAAGGATGACAGGAAGTGAACAGGCGGCTTTTATCGATTTTATTGTTTCATCAACAACAAGTCCGGTTGCGCCTGTGGAACCGCCTACCATGATCGCATCAGTACCTCCAAGTTCAGCTTCTCGTGCCATATTTCCCGCAACCTCTGGCTGCTGGGAGTCAGGATCGAGAAGGGTGAGGTGGACTGCGCCGTCTTTTTCTACTATCTGGTTGAGGCGGTCCTCTATTCCCATATTATGAACTTATGACGTTCCCTTGCCCTTTATTTCCTTTGATTTTGGTCTGAGACCAGTATATCCGCATTTTCTACATCTGGTCGCACGCATTGAGTTACGTGCATTGCATTTCATACAGATCTGCATGTGTAAGAGTATTTTTTCCGCTTCTGGAAATCTTGCCATAATTAACCTCTGGTGGACTGCTTAGTATAATGTCATAAGATTTAACCTTTTGCTCAGAATTTCTTTTTCCGCTCCTCCACCTGCCTCACTATCTGGGGATAACTTCCGAACACAGCAGCCAGGTCTATAGTGCATACTACGTCCACGACGCCGATAGCTGCTATCGCGGTTCCCTCGCGGTCCAGTATGGGGGCGACAACGACCGGCACTCCCTTATAAGCCCCGCTGTCTGGTATCATATGTATCACGCAATTCCTGGCAAGCGCATCTTCAAGCACCGGGCCAGTATAATCCATATCAACAACATTCCCTTTCTCAAGCCTGACCCCTTTTTTGTTCCTGCTTCGCATTGTGACAGGAAGAGAGAAGAGTTCATGGACCATTTTCGCGACAGGAAGGATGTCCCCACTTGTTGAATTTTCAGATAATTTGATGTCCGCCATTTTGAATCACCATGGTTAAAGACACGCCATTATGTTAATAATTTTTCCCTTATCTCCCCGCCTGGTTCTAATTCTTCAAATATCTGCCCTTCGAATGAATACACCTTTGCGCCTGTGAGCCATGCATCACGCATGAACCCTGCCTTCCTGCAAGTCTGGCACAGGAACTCCACAGCATCGAAACCATGTTCCACCGCCACCTGCGGCAGGAGGAGACCCTGTGATCTGTCAGTCGCTACGATTAGCCCGTCCCTGCCTACCAGTATTTTTTCAGGGATATCCCCGGGTTTTGCCTTTATGGGTTTCGGGACAGTGAGCACTGTTACCTCGATCACAATGTCATTTAGCTCTTCCTTTTTAACAGGGTCAAAACGCGGGTCTTCAAGCGCGGCATTGGCTGCTGATGCGATTATGGCTTCACCGAGCGGCATTACTGGATAAGGTCTTCCTATGCAGCCGCGCAGTTCCTTAGTCCCCTGAATTAATTCAGGGGTCTTGTTCAGGGTAACAAATACCCCGCGTTTTTCACGAAATACCGGAGAAAGGTTATCAGGTTTGATCTTTATTTTGTTGCTCAGGCATTCCTGTATAGCCCTGCGCGCAAGCCGCACTGCCGTCTCTCCCTCTGATCTTGAAAGCATGATCAAGGATTATCCTGTTGGGATATATGTTTTTTCAAAGACATGGTGGTAATATGAACCGGAAATAATTCAATTCATAAAACTAAGCACAGCTCTGATAAAAGAATATGGGGCCCGGGTCGGGATTCGAACCCGAGTCGTAGGATCCACAGTCCCATAGGATAACCAGCTACCCCACCCAGGCACCTGAAACCGTATTTAAATACGGGGTTTACGATGGGGGTAATCCCCCGTAAATGTATCTGCAAGTTATAAAGGTTTTGTTCTAAAAATGTTTTCTGCGACTTTAATAGCATTCTCAGGTCTGGCAGGATATGCCCGCAGCTTTATTTCAACCATGATCGTATCAGCCGATGAGGCAAGTTTGACCTTGCCCCCGAATGCCGTCTGCTTATCGAACCTGATATGCAGGACGCATTCATCATCCATCCTGTCATAAAGTTCAGTTTGTAATCTCTGCAGGTCTTGTTCAGATAATCCGGATCTCACTATATCTATGAACCTGTCACAGTCCCTTCCTTTTATGCTTGCGCTCAGAATGGTGATCCGGTTCCCGAAATGACCTTCGGTAACAATAGATTCAATTTCATTATCAAAAATAAATAGAGACAGGGCGGTTTTCACCCTGTCTTCGCTTTCGGTTGCACGGGCGATCGCCCGAAATACTATATTATGTATATCTACCATCACTTTCCGGTATTATTATGCGATCTCAGGCTCGGTCTTGTCTTCTCAGTACCAATGCCCTTGCGCCTCTGGCCTCTGCCCTTTCTTCCAGCGCTTGTCTTTCCTCTGAAGACGCGCCCTTTCTGGCTGGATTTGCATATCCATTTGAGGTTCTTATCGCTCTTTATTACCGGATGGCTTGTGTCGACAAGTATGGTCTCGTACCATTTGTGTCTGCCGTCCTGACCTACCCAGTAGCTGTTCAGCACCTGCATGTTGGGATATCGCCTTGCTGTGCGTTCTTCTGCGATGGACTGGATGCTCTTTCCCGGCGTGATCTTGTTAACACCCATGTGTTTTGTCCTTCTCCCACGGATATATCTTGATTTGCGCCTTCCACCGCGCCTTATTTTCACGCGCGCCACTATTATCCCCTGCTTGGCTTTGTATCCAAGTGACCGTGCCCGGTCAAGCCGCGTCGGGCGTTCTACCCTTACGACGGTAGGTTCTCTTCTCCATAACTGCATTCGTTCCCACTGAAGTTCATCCACATAGGATTCGTCAGGTTTTTTCCATGCGTCCCTGATGTACGCGTACATTGATTTCATTTTGTGTTCACCTGCTGTTTTACGGTTCAGCCCTTACGGGCCACATCCCTGCGGGAGTTTATCCCACCGCTTGCGCCTAGAACTATTTCATTGTAATTAAAGATATCCCACCATTTCATAAGGAATCACTCATCATATTTCAAAAGATATTCGGGGTTTATTGCTTTGAAAGTCAATCTTCCATTTCCGAATCCATTTGCCATATGCATATCAAGTTCTTCTTTCAATGGTCGGATAACTATGCCCTCTCGGAACACTTTAGGATTTAATGCACTGAATCCTTTTGATTTCTCAACAAGTTTGTCAATATTGTCCTCAAGAGAGTATCCAATTTCAAGAACAGGCACAGTTTCAAGTTCAAGCTTTTTGATTAGTTCCTGAAACAAAATACAATCAAGGTACTGGTATGTGTCTATGTTGAAAACATTGAAGAACAACACTTTCGTTTCAGGAAGCCTTAAATTGTTCTTTTGTATTGAAGCAAGCTGTCTTCCCATAATATCATCCTTTATGATATGGTCTTTCCTAATGTCGTCTAATAGCATACTTATCTTTAACTCCGAAACTTTATATATTAAGGTAAAAATTATAAAAAATTGTATATATTTGTTCATGCTAAGGTATATAAAGCTTTAAATACCCTATATAAATGGTGACGATTATGACAAAATCTGAAGAATCTATAAAGTCAATAAAAATAGAAAATGTTGTTGCATCAACCGGGATAGGAGTGAAACTCGATCTTAATGAGGTTATAAGGGTACTTGAAGGAGCAGATTATAATAAGGAAAGGTTCCCAGGAGTTGTTTACAGGACAACGAACCCGAAGACAGCAGCGCTCATTTTCGGAAGCGGTAAGATCGTATGCACAGGAGCAAAGAGCATCGATGACGTGAGCAGCGGGCTCAACAAAGTCTTTGATAAGCTCAAAGCCATGGGTATCGATATTCCGAAAAAGCCTGAGATCACGATACAGAACATCGTGGCGTCTGCTGACCTTCACACCGTGTTGAACCTGAACGCTATCGCAATAGGTCTCGGACTTGAGAATATCGAGTATGAGCCAGAGCAGTTCCCGGGTCTTGTGTACAGGCTGTCTGTTCCGAAGGTCGTAATGCTGCTTTTCGGTTCAGGAAAGCTCGTTGTGACTGGTGGCAAAAAGCCTGCGGACGCTGAGGCTGCAGTTGAGAAGATAGTTGAGGAACTGGATGGACTTGGGCTGATGTAGCCCTGGTTTTTTTATTTTTTTTGTATAAAAATGAGCAGGAAGCCATATCGGCGCTGGTGCATGATCAAGCCATGTTTAAAGTAGAGCATTACACCAGGAAAATAAAGGAAATGGAAAAAAAATATAATATGGTTTTTCCTGAATTTGAAGCAAGGATCAAGGGGACTACTAATAAAGAGATTTTTGAAGAATGGGACGATTTTATTCTCTGGGAAAGTTATGTTAAAGCGCTTCAATACTGGAGCAAAATGGCATGATGGTGGAGGAGGCGGCGCGGGTGGCGCAGGGGTATGATTGATTAATTTTTTTAGAACAGTATATATATGCCATTTGACATAATACTTTTAATTTAATTGTGGTGACTTATGCTCTCCGATTCTGAAATTCAAGCTTTGATTGAAGATGTTAAGCCGTTATCTTCCAAAGTCCTGAAGGAAATTCAACTTAAAAACAAGGAAAACAGGGCATACAAAGAATACGATCTTGAAGTCAAATCAAAATCGGGAAAAATTTTCAGGAGTCATAAAAATCAAATTG